>CAXAVL010000036.1:0-25606 GCA_963971905.1 uncultured Cellvibrio sp. | reverse complement strand
TCAATTATTGGCAGGCTCCATCGCCGACAACATTGCCTGCTTCGATCAGCAGATCGATTTTGAGCGTATTGCAATTTGCGCGCAATTGGCGTGCATCCACGACGAAATTATGAGGATGCCCATGCAATACAACACGCTGGTAGGCGATATGGGCAATAGCCTCAGCGGAGGCCAAAAGCAACGAATTGTGTTGGCGCGCGCGCTCTACCGCACGCCACGCATCCTATTCATGGATGAAGCCACTAGTCATTTGGATGTGGCAAATGAATCCTTGGTGAATAACCACATCAAGGCACTTGCTATAACCAGAATACTGGTAGCACATAGACCGGAGACGGTCGAATCTGCAGGAAGGCAGATAGCACTTTAAATTGGTCAGTACAATTATTTGGATCATTCAATAATGGAGATTATTTATGAATAACTTTGGCTTGGATAAGAATTACAGCCAACTCAACTTTGAAGAAATTACAGTTGCAGAGTTAAGTTTGGTGTCAGGTGGCACGGGCGGCTTTGGTGGCATTGGTATTCCCAATCCCGGTGATACCGGTGGCTTTCCTGGTGGCTTTCCTGGTGGCTTTCCTGGTGGCTACCCCCCAATCGACAATCCATTTATTTGGCGATACTTCGGCTAATAAGTAAATCAAGCGATTTTCATGGATGGAGCCACCGATCATTTAAGTGAAGGAAATCAAATGACCACTATCGCTCAAAAGATTGATGGCACAAGGCTGGAAACAGTTGAATCTGCAGGATGGCAGATATAACCCTACTAGAGTCCGGTTAAGGACGTTTAAATTATTAATGGAGTTTATTTATATGAGTACTTTTGCTTTGGACAAAAACTATCAACAATTCAATTTTGAAGAAATCTCTGTTGAAGAACTACAAATTATATCTGGGGGCTCTGGCGGTGGCGGAAGTGAGCTTCTCATAGGTGGTGCAATGGTTTCTTTTGGTGGTATTGGCTACGGAGCAGCACTGGCAAGAGGAGCTACAATGGGGGCAAGAGTGGGTATGTTTGGTGGTTTCGCCGGCGCCATCGGCGGCGCAATTATAGGCGGCGTTGTTGGTGTAGGCGCTGTTGCAGCAGGTAATTATTTCGGTTGACCAAATAATCGGGGGGCAACGCTCCCCCCGATTACTCAGGCATGACAGATCAAGGAGAAAACTCTAATGAACAAAGTGATAAGACAAATATTTTTTGTTCCTTTATTCATGCTAGCTATTTTGCTTTATTATTTCATACAGCCGTTCGAGGCACTGTATTTAAAGTATGGATTAACGGTCTTAAGTATAGCAATTTTTTCCATATTATTTTCTACAGACTACCAAAGAATCTTCGAGAAACCAGGAAAATTAAAATATAACAGTATAAAAATTCACTTTTTTTTGGGGATTATTTCTGGGGTTGTTTTTTCAAGTATAATTTTGCTTCCTGTTTATTTGACAACGGAATCAAGTGCCGCATCAACAGGCTCTATTGGCGCCGTTATTTTTGGGGCCATTGGTTATCGAGCAGCTCTCGCAAGGACACTTCCGGCAAGCACTGATATTTGCATATTTGATCGTATGAAATGCGCAGTTGGAGGTGCCGTTATCGGCGGAACTATTGGAGCTAGCGCATATTTCACATCGTCACTTTTCAGCTAATAGAGACAAATAAAACGCTATTGCTCTATGCGAATTTGTATTAAATGAAAACATCCGCATTCAGAACACCCACAGGCCAATTGGGTTACCCAAATCTACTACTCGCTATTTTTTAATCATCAAGGTGAAAAACTTATAAGATTTTTGTAAGTAATTTAAATTTCTCGTCACTTTAAGGTGCTTTCATTTTTTAATATGAACTATCTATTATATTCATTGGGAACAACAGGCGATGCACTTCCGTTTGTTAAACTGGCTTCATCGCTCAATTCAAGCGGGGCGAAAAGTGTTTTTATTGGCAATGAAAAATTTATACCCCTAGCAAGCGCCATGGGTGTTGAATGTTTTTCTGTTTCGCCCAAAACTGCTTATGAAAATACTTATAATAACCCATTGACCTGGTCACGCAACCACGCGCAAAACCATTACAACGAATTTCATTTTCCAGCAATTAAGCCCACCTTTAAGACCATTCAAAAAACAGTTGAGCAAGGGCATAGGCCAGTGGTTATTTATCAAGATGCTCTATCGGGAGCCAGAATGGCTGCTGAGGAATTTGGTTTGAAATCCTGCCAGGTAGTTCTAGCGCCCCAAGGAATTAGCTCGACATTAAGCCCGTCTTATCCCATGCGTAGGCAAGTTGAGGAACGTCTTTGGGGCGAAATATTTCCTCAAATAAAGCAAAAAGCCAAGAAAGATACTTTTGATAGGCTGGTCAGGCCATTAATAAACCCAGCAAGGAAAGAGTTGGGATTAGCCCCTTGGTCGCATTCAGATTTACCTGATATGGAAACTAGCCCTTCAATATTGGCTTTGTTTCCCGATTGGTTTAAACCCAACCCCGGTGATTGGCCAAAACAGTTGGTCAATACCGGATTTATTCTAGGGGACACGCAAGATAATCATAGCAACGCGCAACTAGATGAGCTAATCAATAAATACGGTGCACCTCTGGTATTTACATTCGGCACAGGAATTCCAGTAACGAGCTTGTTAATCGACAAAATCAGACATCTCTGCCGCATAGTTGGTAAACCGGGTGTGTTTGTTGCGCATTCACAGAATGAAAAATTTATCGATAACGGCGAGTTTCCTGTATTAATCCTGCCCTCAGTTCCTTTCAGTTATCTATTCGCTCGTGCAGCCCTCGTGATTCATCACGGAGGTATAGGCACCTGTGCACAAGCGCTTGCCGCCGGCGTTCCACAGGTAATTTCGCCCTACACATTTGATCAGCCGGACAACGCTTTTCTGCTATGGGAGCTAGGTATTAGCAACGCAATTGATTTTTTAAACGATTCAGTAAATCAGATAGCAGATACAGTGATAGATGTTCTGTCATCAGACAGTATCAAGGAAAAAGTAAAGCACTATCAAAACCTAACCACAGATGAAACAGAATCCTCCGTAAAATTTCTGCTGTCATTAAAAGAAGAAGGATTACAAAAATGCTAATTGAACTGGCCGAGTCGTTTAATCAACTCCCGGTAGAGATGAATAGAGTCTCTGGTACACATTTGTTATGGCGAAATCAATCGATCAATTGTGAAATGTCAGACGACGAGTTTGTTGATAATTATTCGTGGGTCGTAAAAGACAACTCTTTTGCTGACAAGTCCAGAAGCCATCCGAACATTACCAAAACAATGTTTGCAGAGCGTTATGGTGGATTTGGCATAGGCACCAATGGTGGCGGAGCCCGTGTCGTAAACTTTAAGAATTCGCAGATAAAAGGTGTTGGTGCCAATGCATTGGCTGGTGATGGCGCGCTGAGATCACACTCCTATGGAGGGCTTGATATTCAGGGCGCAATCAAGGAGGTCATTTATTCACAACTGTTAAATAAGATATCACCCGTTGGAGTGCAAACTATTAATGGATTGATTTTTTTGGACAATAAATCTGCTCTGCATAACGATAGTGCTACACCTAGTGTGCTTATGGTACGAGAGCTAATCGCAAGGCCAAGTCACTTTCTGCCCTGCCTAAACTTCAGGCTGAAACCGGAGCATCGAACGTTGATGCGGTCAGATTATTCAAGAGTTCTGGGGATCTACCAAGGTATTGGAAAGCAAGCCTTGCTGTCAGAATTTTATGCATTAATACAACACTTCTTGGATAAATGCGCTGACCAGCTGTCTTTTTTTCGAATGGCACGTTTGTCTCATAATGCGTTGACACCTTCAAATATCAGCATGGACGGACGCGTATTGGATACAGCACTATGCAGTTTCGTGGTATCGGGAACCAACTACGGGCAAGTCACCAGCTACTTTGAAGAGCCATCAACCCCAGCCTTGATAGCAAAAGACTGGTTTTATTTGATTAATAAATTTTTATTTGAGGAACCTGTTGCAGAGCATTTCTTAATGCTCTACGAAGAAAAATTCTACCAGTATGCCCATGTCAATATGGGATACGTATTTGGGCTGGATAGGGAAATGTCCACCAAGTTTTCCAGCACTATGGAATGGAAAAAAGTTTCATCGCGTTTACTGTCTTTACTATCAATGGGATCACCAACAAAAACCAGCACCCTTCCAACAGTAGACTCGGTAGATTTTGTTAACGACATCCTAACCGCTAGCCTTTATTCCATAATGAACAATCAAGATATCAATAAGGCCAGTAAATTTCTAACTGAATTTACTCAGGATTTAAATTCGTTACTCATTATGATGAGCGAATCTTTAGGGTGGCACGGACAAAGCGAAAAAAGCTTTTACAAAACATTCACCATACAAACACTAAAAAGAGCCATTCTCAGCAGCTATTTTTTTATTACTTATATTGGTCGGACAGTCGATGATAACTGTGCCACTGGCAGTATCGAAAACACGGCTCAGATTATTAATGAAAATGATCACATATCCAGCTGGATTTACGAAAACTTGCTTTCGGAACGTAGTACACTTTATTCAGGTAACGGTGTAACGTTTGAATACAGCAGTGAAACTGATGAATATCTTTACCATGGTAAAGATGGAAGCGAGCAAAGATTTTGCGATATAGCCTCTTTACAATCAATCATTGATGCGAGCGTTAATGACTATATAGTGCAGCGATATGATTTTGCTCCTTTTCTTAAACGGCTGATTGCTCTTTTGAGTGGCGATGCACCAAATAGCTTTAATGGAGTGAAAAATGTATTTTGTTGAGCATCAAGGCGCCGATCTCTTAAATGAGGCAATAGCACTGCGTGTGATGAATGGTTCAGGGGCCGACGCTAACCAGCTGCTGAATTTACACGAAGCAAGCATACGCCGTCAGATAATTATGGTTAAAACAGAAAAAGACGAGCCATTGGCAAGTTTGAGTTTTGCAAAAATTTCAAAATTCACACTAAAGTTACTTACCGAAAACCCTGACCACAAGCTGCAGCCCTACGAATACAGCGAAGGAAAAATACTGTATATACTTGATGGATTTTTCAGAAAAAACAACTTTAGGATATCTATAAGTCTATTAATGCCTCAACTCAGGAAATATCGGTTAATTGTCTACGTAAAAAATGGAAAACTGAAGGTGCTCTATAACAACAATGGCGCTATTAGACTGTTGAAATCATTTGCATCGCAACATAAACGCCTGCATAGCCCCGACTTAGCTGCAGTCTAAGAGTTCATAAAGGTACACATAAATGTCATGGAGCGCCCTCCGCCTTAGATAGAGGAGCTGGCTGCAACACATTAGTTCAACATAAATAGCCTTGTATTGACAGGGCTATTTATTTGAACAGCATTTTATTCAAACAAGCTTATCCCTTTCCCTAAAGCCCAACAAATACAAAATCGCATCCAAACCCAGGTTGGAAATGTTGTGTTCCGCCGAGGCTTTTACTAACGGTTTTGCGCGGAAGGCGACGCCGAGGCCGGCGACGCTGAGCATGGGTAAATCATTGGCGCCATCGCCGACGGCGATGACTTGCTCCAGCGCAATGCCCTCTTGTTTGGCGAGCATAGCAAGCAGTTCAGCTTTGCGTTGGCCATCGACGACTATGCCTTTTACTTCGCCAGTGACTTTGCCATCGACGATATCCAGCTCGTTGGCGTAGACGTAATCGATACCGAGTTTACTTTGCAGGTAGCGGCCAAAATAATTAAATCCGCCGGATAAAATTGCGGTTTTGTAACCGAGTTTTTTGAGCGATGAAATTAATTTTTCCGCGCCTTCGGTGATGCGCAATTGATCGGCGATACCGGCGAGTACCGATTCATCCAACCCTTTCAGCAGTGCCATGCGGCGCGCGAAACTTTGTTTGAAATCCAATTCGCCGCGCATCGCTGCTTCGGTAATTTCAGATACTAGTTCACCCACACCAGCGGCTTTGGCCAGTTCGTCAATCACTTCAGCTTCAATCAGGGTTGAATCCATATCGAAACAGACCAAGCGGCGATTGCGGCGATAAACCGTGTCGCGCTGGAATGCGACATCGATATTCAACCGCGCCGACAACTCCATAAAATCAGCGCGCAGTGCGGTTAAATCAGCGGGCGAACCGCGCATGGAAAATTCCACGCAAGCGCTGCCCTGATTTGCGTCGCTAATCGCTAAATCAGCAAGTGGTACACGGCCCGATAAGCGGCTCACTGTGTCAATATTTAAACCGTGCTGGGAGGTAACCCCGGTCAATTCGGCAATCATCGCCGCATCAATCTGGCGCGCAATCAAGGTCACTATGTGGCGAGTTTTGCCCTGCTGCTCAGCCCAATGCTCGTAGCTGTCGGGGGCGATGGTTTGAAAGCGCACCTGAATACCAAATGGCTCGGTGGCTTGCTGGATTTGGTCGAGCAAGCGGGTGCGCACATCATCTGCAACACGCAGTTCAACCAGAATGCCTAGCGCAAGGGTATCGTGAATTACCGCTTGGCCTATATCCAACACGCGGGCGCCGTAGCGGGCTAGAACATTGGTGATGGCATGAGTGACGCCGGGCTGATCCTGACCCGACGCGTTGATCAATAAAAGTTCGTTCACAGAGCCTCTCTAACTGTTCTATCGGCTCTAGGGGGGAGCCAGGTGTGCCGCCCAGCCATAAGTAACACCTGGTGGTGTAAGCTGGGGCGATTGCGCAAAGCGCGCATTCTAACCCAAGTCGCCAACGCACGCTAAGTCAAAGCAAGTCATCACGACATGTCCGCCACCCCAACATCGGTGTGCCATGGCACCGACTTAGCAGGCGCAAGCAACTTAGGCTAGAATGCAATTCCACACGACACTCGCGCTTATGCTCATACCGACGAGCGCTTGCGCGCTTACTTGGGCGCATAATTAAGAGTGCCGTAACACTGACCCTGGCAGGAACTGGGGTTAAACCATGAACGCAACACCCAGAGCACGGACTTAACCACACAATGGCATTGATCAAAACCTACCGCAGTTACCCACAACTCAGCCTATGCAGTCTGTTGCTGATCGCCCTCGGCGTTTTTGGCGCTTGGGCATATATCAACAACAGCGAACACAACCAGCGCGAGCAAATCGGCCACTACGGGCAAGTGCTCGCTAACAGCGCGGCGCGCCAAGCAGTGAACGCGACCCTGCAGCAAGATCTGGTCAGCCTGCAGGCGATCCTACTGGAAGTCGGCCAATACCCCAATGTGATTGGTGCGACCATCCACAATGTAGAAAATAAATTGTTGGTGCAGAGCGGTTTTAAACCGAATCAGGAAATTACCGGGCGCCGCTACAGTTTTTCTGCGCCTATCGCGCTGCACAATAATGTCGCGGGTTATTTGGAGGTCACGCTCGATGTTCCGCTTCACTCCGAGCGCGACTATCGCTTTTTTATGCTGTGGATGGCGGCGATATTTTGCTCCCTGCTGGTGATCTGGTGGTCGATCCAGCGCCAGTGGTGGTCGCAGTTAAAAGATAAGTTGCCCACCGCGAGTGAGATAGTCACCGCCGTAGTAGAAAAAATGCCGACCATCGAAGATGTGCCCGAGCCCGAGCCGGAATTGCCCAAACAAGTGTCGGTGCGATTGAGTTTAAACATTGTAAATATGGGCAAACTCTACCAACAATTAAACAGCGAAAGTTTTGCCAATGTGCTGCGCCGTTTTGAAAAACAATTGCAGGGCGTGTTGAATTTATACAGCGGTGAACGGCAAATGTTATCGGGCGAAACATTGATTATCGATTTCACCGGCGAAGCGTTTTACGAGTGCAGCTTTCGCGCCGTCTGCGCTGCGCAATTGTTAAATAGCCTGACCAGCCAAAGCCCCAGCCCGCGTTTGCATTTAGCAGCGGCGGTACATGAATTATCGGCACCGGTGAGTTCGAATAAATCGCTGCTGAAAGATTTTGTGGTGCAACACAACAATCATTTAAAACCCGATAAAGGCGAAATTTTAATTAGCCAACGCTTGATAGACCACGAGCTGCAGGCGCATTTGGATATAGTGAGCGATAGCGGCAAGCTAGTGGGATTAAAAGCTCCTTACGCGGCCCTACTGGCAAAACAAGAAGAACAATTGGTGGGTGCAACGACGACCTAATCGCGTGCGATGCGGATTGCAGTGTTCTATCCAGGACTCGCCGTAAACCCATCCATGGGGGCTCATCTGCGACATCCCTGTCGCAGACGGTCCTGGATAGAACACCGCAATCCACCGACAAGATTTCCGCAATATCGGACAAACCCGCTGTCACACACCCGCAACAATTCCATCACATAACTGTCACGCAGCCGTCATAACCTTGCAGCATCGCCCATCGCAAAGTTGTGACTACCATGCTTAATATCGAACAGTCCATCAACACCAAATTCCCCGGCTTTACCCAGCAGTCGCCCATAGTGCGCAACTCCACGCTGAGTATTTTGCGCAAGCTGACCCACGAAAAAGAAATTAATGCCTTTTTGCGTGAGCATGAAGGCAATCGCGGCATCGATTTTATCGACCGGATTTTTGAATATTTCAATTTTAGTTACAGCATCTCCCAGCGCGAACGCAACAATATTCCCGCGCAAGGGCGCGTCATCATTATCGCCAATCACCCCATTGGTTCGCTCGATGGTTTAGCCCTACTGCGTTTGGTCAGCGAAGTGCGTAAAGACGTAAAAATTATCGCCAACGATATGCTCATGGCGTTTGAGCCGCTGCACGATTTACTGCTGCCGCTCGACAACATGACCCGCGCCGCCTACAAACAAAGCTACAAAAACATTTTGCAGGCACTCAACAACGAAGAAGCGATTATTATTTTCCCGGCGGGCGAAGTATCACGCGCAAGCCCTACTGGCATTAAAGATGGCAAATGGCAGGCGGGTTTTTTGCACTTTGCGCGCAAAACCAAATCACCTCTGTTACCCATTTTTGTCTCCGCCAAAAACTCCATGCTGTTTTACAGCGCCTCAATGATTTTTAAACCGCTGGCGACTGCCCTGCTCGCCCATGAAATGTTTAACAAGCGCTCGGCAGAAATAAAATTCCGCGTGGGTGAAGTGATTCCCCACCACGCACTGGAATCTGATCAGCTCGCCGACAAAGCCCTAATCAAACGCCTGAAAAAACACGTTTACAAAATCGGCAAAGGTATTTCCTCTAAGAAAAAAAGCGCGCCGGTATTTGTCACCGAAAAAACCATCGCCCACCCAGAAGATCGTGCCGCACTGAAAAAAGAATTTAAAACCGCACAATTAATTGGCAGCACCCGCGACAACCACAAAATATTTCTGTGCGATTACGATCAACACCCCGTAGTGCTGCGCGAAATTGGCCGCTTGCGCGAGCAGACGTTTCGCTTGGTGGGCGAAGGTACCGGCAGCAGACGCGATCTGGACAAGTACGATCACTACTACCGCCACCTGGTATTGTGGGATGAAGAAAAACTCTGCATAGCAGGTGCCTATCGTTTAGGTGAAGCGCACAAGTTGATGAAGAAAAAAGGCGCAAAATCACTCTACACCGCTGAACTGTTTGAATTTAATCCATCGCTTACACCCTACCTCGAACAAGGTTTGGAATTAGGCCGCAGTTTTGTCCACCCGGATTACTGGGGCAAAGCCAGTTTGGATTATCTATGGCAGGGTTTAGGCGCTTATTTATCGCACCACCCGCAAGTGCGTTTTGTCTTTGGCCCAGTGAGCATGAGCGCGCATTATCCCAAAGCACTGCGGGATCTATTGGTGTTCTATTACGAGCGCTACTACTCAGTCAAAAATGCCAACGATGAAAACCTCGCCGAGGGCAATCACCCTCACGAGATTGAAGAAGATGTGTTGATCGATTTACAACATCGTTTTGCCAAATTAAACAGTGAGCAAGGCTTTGAGTTGTTGCAAGAAGAATTCAAACAACACGATTGCAAAATCCCCGTACTGTTTAAACAATACGCCAGCCTCTACGAAGAAGGCGGCTACCATTTGCTTGCGTTCAGTGTGGACTCGGAATTCGGTAATTGTGTAGATGGTTTATTTATGGGCGATTTAACCTGCATGAAAGCCGCAAAACGCGCGCGTTATTTGTCAGTGCCAGTTAAATTGGAGCCTGCAACAATGCCAAAATCATTGGCTTGAAACCAATAACGAACATCGTTTTCGTTAGAGAAATCAGGCAAATAATTATTGGGAATGACCAGCAGACGCTTGGACGAAAAACCCTCGAGAGGAAAAGCGTCTCTGGTATGCTCATGCTGTTTCATATAGGCAAGCAACTCACCATCATCGATCATTTTTTCCAACCCTTCCTGCAGCCATTGCGCCAAAGCTTTATTATCTTTATGTACAAAAAAATAAGCGGCAAATGGGTAGTGCAATATTAATGGTTTATACACCATGAGTGCTGGGTAACTCGCCGCGCGCTTGGCCATCTCCACTTGCGCTTCATGAAAGCCGCGCGGAAAATAGTCGCAGCGGCCAGCTACCACTTGTTTAAATAAACTTTCATAATTAATACTGGTAACCAAGGGCAATTTAGCGTCACGAAAAATTCCCACATCCACCCAATGCGCATCCTGACAGGCGGTTAAGTGCGATAAATCGGCCAGCGTCTTCACTGCGTCAAAATCTGCAGCACTATCTTTACGAATAATAAATTGTCGATAACCTACCAAGCCTCGCTCTAGCGGGATGGGTACAACCAATAAATCGCGCGCTCGCGCCTTACTGCCACCCAGCCAAAAAATATCAATAGTACGATTAAGCCTCAGCTCATGGACACGGCGCTCAGTAGACATGGGAATGGTCGCTAAAACTTGAGGAACCACACGCCCCTTCGCGGCTTTCCGCAGGGCTTTTTCCATCAATCCGGTGAAGTACGAATATGCAGTATCATCTGCAGAGCGAGCCTGGGGAACACGTATCGTGGGTACTTCTTGTGCATAGGGCACAACCGGGGCAAACATTAACAACAGACTACAAATAGGTACAACCCAACACTTCATAAACTATCACCTGAATAAGCAGCAATTCTGGAACGAGCTATTTCAACCCTATTGTTATTATCAGCAAATGTCCAACAATCTATCCTGCCTAGAGACCTGAATTAAAAAAACCTGTGCAGCATAGTAGAGTTGCAATCACCCCAAAAGTATAGGTTAATCCGCTTCATTACCCTGAAACCTTTAGCCAGCGCTTTTATCCCGCGCGTCACTTTAAAAATATCGAGTTTTCTATGCATATTCATATTCTCGGCATCTGCGGCACCTTTATGGGTAGCCTCGCCCAACTCGCCAAACAACTCGGCCACCGCGTCACCGGCAGCGATGCCAATGTCTATCCGCCCATGAGCACCCAGCTTGAGCAAGCGAGCATCGAATTAATTCAGGGCTTTGACCCAGCACATTTACAAGCACCGCATATGCAAACCCCGCCAGATTTAGTGATCATCGGCAATGCGATGAGCCGCGGTAATCCGAGCGTGGAATATGTGCTCGACCAGGGCATCCCCTATACCTCCGGCCCGCAGTGGCTGCGCGATCATGTCTTGCAAGGCAAATGGGTTTTAGCGGTTGCGGGCACTCACGGCAAAACCACAACCTCGTCGATGCTGGCGTGGATTTTGGAATACGCGGGCATGGAACCGGGTTATTTGATTGGCGGAGTAACCAAAAATTTTCCCACCTCTGCCCGCTTGGGCGGCACACCATTTTTTGTAGTGGAAGCCGATGAATATGACAGCGCCTTTTTTGACAAGCGCTCCAAATTTGTTCACTACAATGCGCGCACGGTGATTTTAAATAATCTCGAATTTGATCACGCCGATATCTTCCCCGACCTCGCCGCAATCCAAAAACAATTTCATCATTTGGTGCGCACTGTTCCCAACAACGGCGTATTAATTTCACCCGTAAATGACAAAGCCATGGCCGAAGTTATCCAACAAGGCTGCTGGACACCACAGCAACAATTTGCGGTGATTAATACTGAAAACCCCACGCACGAAAACACTGCGGAGTGGCAAGCCAAGTTATTAGCTGCCGATGGTTCATCATTTGCGGTATTACATAACGGCGTAGAAGTTGCGCAAGTGAATTGGGCGCAAACTGGCATTCACAGTGTCAACAATGGCCTGGCAGCGATTATCGCCGCACGCCATGTTGGTGTAACACCCGAGCACGGCGCAAAAGCGCTGGAGCAATTTGCCGGGGTAAAGCGCCGCATGGAATTATTGGCCGATGTACATAGCGTAAAAGTCTACGACGATTTCGCCCACCACCCCACCGCCATCAAAACCACCCTCGCCGGTTTACGCGCAAAAGTCGGCAGCGAAAAAATTATCGCCATCATCGAACCCCGCTCCAACACCATGCGCATGGGTGTGCACAAAAACGCCCTCAACCAAAGCGTCACCGATGCAGACGATGTACTCTGGTATCAACCCGCCAACGTCGATTGGGCAATGGATGAAATAGTAAACAAAAGCCCCGTCCCCGCAAAACTCTTGCGCGATTTGGATGAATTAATTCACTGCGCTATTTCACTGAGCGAAGCTAATACCCATATTGTGATTATGAGCAATGGTGGGTTTGGTGGGGTGCATCAGAGGTTGATTGAGCAACTAAAAAAGCATGCTCTCTAATTAAATTACAACCGTAGGGTGGGTGGAGCGTGAGCGATACCCATCATTTCATTAAGAACAATATGGACATCACATGAAAAACGAAGACAAAACCACACCGCTTGAAAAGTTAGGTTATGGGTTGAAATATACGCTAATCATTGCATTTACAATTCTAGCTATATGCGCTTTGTGCTTTATTTTTATAAGTATCACCACCTACTTCGCACCACCATTACAACCCATGTTCGATCAAGAACGATTGGGACAGCTTGGTGATTTTTTGGGGGGAACGCTGAATCCGATTTTTGGGTTTGCTACTATATGCTTATTACTATGGTCTATTTTTATACAAAGAAAAGAGTTATCTCTTACACGCGATGAATTAAAAAACACAAGCATCGCACTATCAGGCCAATTAGCCTTAGCAAAAAATGAATACAGCAGGAAGCAATTACAAGAGCACCTAAACATTCTTGAAAAAGATTATGAAGAAATATTTACATCTACCTTTGAAGATATATACATATCAGATCGAGAAATGGAAGCAGGTAGCGTTTATGATAAATTCAACAGCCTTCTAGTTTTTCACTATTTAGTACACAATGAAAAAGACAAGCATTTACTGAATGAAATCGACAACGCCATTCCAGAATTCAAAATTGCCAGCAAGGAAGACAACATAGAAAAAATGATCGCAGAATCAACCAAACACATGGCCACCTGCTGGAGAATGTACATTGTTGTGCAGAAATACAAATCCCTAACTCTAGAACTTATCTCAATGACAATTAGCAAATCAATAGCACTTCTGATAGCTGAAGATCTGAGTCATAAATTAAGACAGTGTCAAAAAATCGGAATAATCAGTAGAGATTACGCCACAAAAATAGAATTAATTATAAAAAAACGAATCAACAATATTTCAACAGAAAAATAACAAAAATGAAAAATATAAAACCAACCGCATACCTAAGCCTAGCAATTATAGCCATCCTAACCCTAGCCTGTTTCCAAATGGCTTTTGTCCTCCCCGATGGGCTACTCGGTGCAGGCAATTCAATTGCAGAGCGCAATGAGTTTATTCAAAATAATCTCGGCTTGTGGCAATTGGGCTGGTTTAATTGGATGCTCGCCGCACTGGGGTTGCTAACCTTTTGTACCATGCTTTTGCCGTTTATTCCGAAATCCGAATGGCGCGTGCTGGGGATTTTGTTGGTGGCGCTCGGCATAGTGCCGGATATTGGTGCGGAAGTTATTTTTGCGTTTGTGATTCCGTATAGCCACACAATTGACCCGACATTGGCGACAATGCAAACACTGGAATTGGTTGCAGTGCAGATGACCGGCACATTGGGCAATGGCCTCTATAACATGGGTGGATTGCTGTTAAACATTTTATTGCTCAACAACCAGCGCTTACCACGCAAACTAATTTTGATTGGCATTCCCGGTTGGTTTTTTGGTTTTGGGTTGAGCATCACCTGCGCGATGCACGCATTAGATGCTGCGAAGTTTTTTACTGCTGCAGGTATGGTGTGGAGCACAGCATGGATGTTTGCGCTCACGATAATAATATTTCCGCGCACGAATGAATTAAAAACCGATTACTGATATGACGACAATTGACGGCTTTGTTGCATTAAAAATATTGCATATAGGTTCGCTAATTTTTTGGCTCGGGCCAAGCCTTGGTGCGTGGTTAGTATTAATGGCACTGCGCAAACACCAAGACGAATTGGCTCCAGCTACGCACTTGGGCTATAAAATTTTTATTCAAATGTTAATTGTTGAGCACGTTGCATTTGTAGCGCTGCTTATTTCCGGCATTGGTATGGCCGTACTGCTTTTTGGATTTAATCAACCTTGGTTACAGTGGAAATTATTGATCATCGCACTGGTCATTATCCCGCTAGAAATTGCCGATATTTGGTACGGCAATATCAAACTGCCGAAAATTTTCTCCCAATTAAATTCACAGGGTTATGATGCTCAATCAGCTAAACAACTCCATATTTATCACACCTACATCACTCGCATTGCAATTGCAGCAATACCTATAAGCCTGCTGGCAATTATGTGGTTGGTTATCGCAAAACCGCCGCTGTTGAATTTATGGTAAACATTGTGGGTATCGCTGCGCTCCACCCACTCTACGTATATTGACCAAAACCAAGAAAAACCGCTCTTTCCCTTCAATTAACCCCCATCCCCCTATATCATTAACGCTTCTGCAAAATCTCGGTCAATACCCAAAAACAGTGCCAAAGAGCCTGTCTTATTACTTGTTTTCCATTTTTAGAGAGAGCTTTTGCCATGAAAATTGCATTAATGAACGAATTCAGCCAAGCCGGAAAAAACGCGATTGTGTTGCAGCAACTGCAAGAAGTCGCTGCCGAGCAAAACCACAGCGTATTTAACGTGGGCATGAGCGATGACAATGACCACTATCTGACCTACATCCATTTGGGCGTTATGGCCAGCTTGCTGCTCAACTCCAAAGCCGTGGATTTTGTAGTGAGCGGTTGCGGTACTGGCCAAGGAGCGATGATGTCGCTCAACGCGCACCCGGGTGTATTCTGCGGTTACTGCATTGAACCCACCGACGCCTACTTGTTTGCACAAGTGAACAATGGCAACGCACTGGCCCTGCCATTTGCTAAAGGTTTTGGGTGGGGCGCGGAATTAAATATTCGCACGATTTTTGAAAAAGCCTTTACCGGTGTACGCGGCCAAGGTTATCCCGCTGAGCGCCGCGAATCGCAAGTGCGCAATGCAGGCATTCTTACCAATGTAAAAATAGCAACGGCAAAAAATTATTTAGATGGATTGCGCGCAATTGATCCGGAAATCGTAAAAACTGCGGTGACTGGCGAACGCTTTCAAGCGTGCTTCTTCGAACATTGCCAAGACGACAGCATCCGTGCATTTGTTAAAGACGTATTAGGTAAATAAATCCCTCCCTAATGCCGACCAGTAAGCAGTATATATTCACTAATACGTCATCCCCGCTTGCGGGGATCCATAGGTTTTAAGATCTAAAACTGGACTCCCGCGAGCGGGAGTGACGACGACTGACTTACCGCAACCTTGTCTGGCTTCATGCCCCGTTTCAAAAGGGCTAGGGGGATTTAAAAAAAACCAGGGGATTAACTTTTACAGTTATTTGAATAGGAGCGCACAAAATGACTCAATTAAAACCAAGCTCAGTTACGCTCGCTATTACCGGTGCTTCCGGTGC
Organism: uncultured Cellvibrio sp.; assembly: GCA_963971905.1. Lineage (GTDB taxonomy): Bacteria > Pseudomonadota > Gammaproteobacteria > Pseudomonadales > Cellvibrionaceae > Cellvibrio. Next base: position 9,712 of record CAXAVL010000036.1, on the reverse strand, counting down.
GCAATACGGGCTGCGTTTATTGCAGTGTTTATTAGCGGCGGATTGCAAAGTATTTTTGATGATCTCTAGCGCTGCCGAAGTGGTTATTCGCACTGAAACCGATTTGGATTTGCCGCGCGATTTAGAAGAGCAGCAAGCGATGCTGTGCGAACTTTACGGAGCAGACGAAGAACAACTGCAATTACTCGCCAAAGACGATTGGTTTGCCGCAGTCGCATCCGGCTCCAGTTCACCCAGCTCGATGGTAATTTGCCCTGCAAGCGGCGGCACGCTGTCTGCCATCGCCCACGGTGCCAGTAATAATTTAATCGAGCGCGCAGCCGATGTTGCGTTAAAAGAGCGCCGCAAATTAATTGTTGTGCCGCGCGAAACACCCTACTCCGAAATCCATCTAGAAAATATGCTCAAGCTCACCCAAATGGGTGTAGTGGTATTACCCGCAAGCCCCGGCTTTTATATGCAGCCACAAACCGTAGAAGAATTAATTGATTTTATTGTCGCGCGTATTTTGGATCAGCTGGGCGTGCCGCAAGATTTAATGCCGCGCTGGGGTGAAGATTAATAAAATTTTGATGTAGGTTGGCGGTGAGCTTGCGAACCCCAACATAGCCGCAACAAAACAAGCGTTGGGGTTCGTTCCTCACCACCAACCTACGGAAAACACAAATTAAACACCATGATTAATTTACCAAAAACAGTTCGCATAGTAGAAGTTGGCCCGCGCGATGGTTTGCAAAACGAAAAGCAACCTATTCCAACTGCAGCTAAAATCCAACTAATTGAAAATCTCGTCGATGCCGGATTGACCTACATCGAAGCGGGCAGTTTTGTGAATCCCAAATGGGTGCCACAAATGGCCGATAGCGGCGAGGTATTTTCTGGCATCAGTCGGACACCCGGTGTTACATACGCAGCACTCACACCTAACTTGCAAGGTTATGAACGCGCCATCGCCGTAAATGCAAATGAAGTGGCAATTTTTGCGGCGGCATCTGAAGCGTTTAGCCAAAAAAATATCAACTGCTCTATTAGCGAAAGTATTCAACGTTTTGAAAGTTTGATTGATACAGCGAAGACTCAAAATATTCCTGTACGCGGTTATATTTCCTGCGTAGTCGGCTGCCCCTATTCCGGCGCGGTAGACGCCAATACAGTAGCCAGTATCGCCAAAGAATTACTCGCCATGGGCTGCTACGAAATTTCACTCGGCGATACTATCGGCGTTGGCACCGCAGGCCATGTTAAAAAATTAATTGAGACTGTCGCACGCGATGTGCCCATTGAAAAAATTGCCGCTCATATGCACGACACCTATGGTCAGGCACTCGCGAATATTTATGCCGCATTGGAAATGGGTATAAGCGTAATCGATTCATCTGTCGCAGGTTTAGGCGGTTGCCCTTACGCCGCAGGCGCAACCGGCAATGTCGCCACGGAAGATTTAGTCTATTTATTAAATGGTTTGGGTATTGAGCATGGAGTGAATTTAGAAAAATTAATTCATGCGGGCAACACCATCAGCGCCGTTTTAAATAAACCCAGCAATTCAAAAGTCGCAAGGGCGATGAGTAAATAATACCACCTCCCAACCTCCCCCTTATCAGGGGGAGGAGCTACTAATTCCCTCCCTTTTTAAGCGGGGCGCGCAGTTGGGAGGGTTAGGTTGGGGTTAACAATCTGAGGTCAATATGAACAACGAAATCGAACAAGAAATCAATTTACAAACCGCACAAATCCACTGGCACGAACTGCAGCGTTTTTTCGCCAGCGGCAATGCAATCGCTGTTGATCCCAGTTTGGATTTAACCCACGTAGCCACACAAATCGTCGCCGATAACGCCCATCTAATTAAAGCATGGATGGATACCGGCTTGGTTGATGCAGTGAAAGATACCCAAGCCCAACAATGGTATGAAGCCGATGCACTTGTGTGGGCGGTAGTGATAAAACCCTGGGTGTTGGTGCAGGCCATTACTGAAAAAGAAAACTAAGCCTCCTAATATTCACCAAACTAAAAACCCAACTAACAATTTCTTACCTGATCGCTTCTCAAGGAAACCATTATGAATCTCACCGCTAGCGGCGTTGCATTGCGCTTTTTGTTCGCACTTTTATTGGTACTGCTCAGCTATAACCCCAGCGGTTACTCTTATTTTCACTGGGTATATGACAGTTTTAACCACATCACCCCCTATTTGGTCATTGCAGGAATTGTGTTGATTATCGGCTGGGGGATTTATATTAAAGCCACGCTAAATTCACTTGGTTTTATCGGAATAATCGCGCTGGCTGCACTTTTTGGCTGCCTTGTGTGGCTATTTATTTACTGGGGATTTTTAAGCGTTAGCGATATTTCTGCCATGGCTTGGGTGATTGAGGTTTTGCTCGCCGCGATGCTTGCTGTGGGTATGTGCTGGTCGCACTTTGTTCGCCGCATGAGCGGACAAGTGGATGTCGATGAAATCGAAGATAACTAATATTGATTGCGGGGTTAACATTACTTCTTGTTAATCCCGTATCAATAACTCAGATTAGTTATTGCGCCAGTGAGCGATATTCACTGCGCAGCTGGCGCCACACTTCAAGTGCAATCACCAGTGCCACCGCAACTAAAAGGCTATAAATCATCATCACATAAGCGAAAGGGACAGTATTATTCCATGGGCGTGCGATGCCCAGATAACAAGCGTACAGCCATGACACCAGTGACACCACTGCGGTTATCACCACCAACAATTGCCCTCTGCCACTTGCACCAACAAATCCTTGCGGCGATGCCAGCACCGGAAAGCTGTAGTAATGCAGGAACAAACCATTGAGCGTAAGTATGCTCACCACAGCAAATTTGGCCCAGAGTTTTTGATTCATCAAATAACCGGGAACATCTATATATCCAATCGTCACTATCGCCAACCCCGACACCCATAACACCACCAATGCAAGTGTTGCTAGATGAGTGTTACGTTGGAGATTCGCGATAGAGTCTGCATCCATTGGGCGCCCACGCCATTTGGCCAATGCAATATCTTGCAGCAGGATGACACCTATAGCGAGACAAGCAGCAATTAGATGGGTATAGACCAGAAGTGTTTTTAGCATTGTCAGGTTCCTCTATTGTTATTGTTGAACGGAACCATTATTAAATGAACCTTGCCCTTCTTTTTTGATTTAGCGCAAATACTTTCTTTAAATAATCCAGCAACAGAGAGAAAAAGCCGATTAGGGCACACAACAGGGGTAGCCGTTCATTAGGCTAACCCTGATTCTCGCGGCTATTTAATTTTATCGCTGACCTCCATCAGCTTTTTACGCATGGCATCATCAACTTCATGAGGCTTAATGCGGCTAATAATATTGCGCAGCACCCGAATTTCATTTTGATCAATCACACCATCCTTCTCGGCAATCGTCAATATTTTACCTAGTTCATAAGCGTCCAATTTTCCATCGTTGGAAAAACATTGAATCGATTGAAAAGACATCTCAAGATAATCACGTGCTTCGGTCATACATTACTCCTTGGTTTTACTAATAAAAAATCAATCCGGGGAAATTACTAAAAATTGTTTAATCAGATCTTTATTCGGCTGTTGATAAAGCCACGTTTTAAATTCATGCGCTTTAGTAAAGCTCTCTTCGCCTAGCAGTTTTTCATAGCGTTCATTAAGGGCTATTTCCTGCCGCTGCTTGCGAATATTGCGTTGCCATGCATCGGTAAATATTTTGGGAAGCTTGCCATGAAGATCCAGAGTTTTAAGCAGTTGCCATTCACCTTTATCCAACCATGCCTCATCACAAGCGCCACACAAATCCAACTTGTGGCTAGTGGAAGCACCAATTTGGTATTTGGTCATCAAACGACTGCATTTAGGACAGGAATGCACAGATTCCACTTCTGCTATTTCATCAGCATTGGCGGCAACATCTGTTGTGATGGTATGGCGATCAGCCCAAAAGCGGTAATTCATTAACGACAACAAGGCGCCCTGACATTGCGGACAAACAGCCGCAATCAAACCCGGCTCCAATTCATCAGGTTCTAGATGTTGCGTTTTGCATTGAGTACATTGCATTAATTTCTCCTTGGTTTCACATTCTTAACGATCAAATTGATTCCACAAACTTTCAAATTCAGCCAAATACGCCGCCACTAACGTTGACTCATCGGTCACCAGAATATTTTCCTGATTATAAACAGTTGCAGAGCGTGTCCAGTTGAAGCTGCCATTGACCAAAATACGTTTATCAACAATGGCAAACTTGTGGTGCATATGATTTTCAGTATTATCCATACGCACTTCAATACCTTGATCAATCAGTTTAAAAATATCACTACCCTGATCATGAGCCTTGTCATTATCAGTAATCAGGCGCACTTGAATCCCACGTCTGTGGGCAGCAGTAATGGCATCACTTAAGCGATCATCGGAAATAGTAAAGACGCTGATATCGAGAGTTTCGCGCGCAGCGACTAATAAATCCAATAGCTGACGGCGACAATCTTCACCGGGACTAAAATGTGCTTCTGTAATAGATGCGGATTGGGTTTGGCGAAAATTGTCGATAACCTTGCTGATTTTTTCCAGCCAAAGCAAAGAGGCAACTGCATTGTCACCACCGAATCGCGCTGGCTCGCGGGCCAGCGCAAACGCTTTATTGCGCACGAAAGCAACATCATCATGCGCAAGCTTGGGTAATATCTCACGCAGCTCCAGCGCTTCTGACTGACTGAGTTTAAAATCTTCCAGTGTCGCCAGCAGCCAGCTTTCCAATTCAGGTTGACGCATAGTTGCAGCCTTAAAATTTATACTAGTTCCACTTACATTTTATTTTTATACAGTTTTGCCTGAAAAAAAGCACAAACTACACCGGCGATAGCACCAAATAAATGCGACTCAAAGGATATACGCGGATCATTCGGTAAAACGCCAAACAACATACCGCCGTATAAAAACACCACCAATAGCGCAATGAGAATATTAATAAATTTCCGATCATACCAGGCGGTAGCAATACACAGGCTCCAAAGCCCAAAGATCCAACCGCTTGCACCTATATGCAAGGCGCTGCGTGCAAACAACCAAACCAGCACACCGGTAAATGCAATAATAAAAATACTACTCCACAAATAGCGTTTTAATGAATGAACAAACAGTAAGCCACTGAAAATAATTAAGCCAACCAAATTATTCAGCAAGTGACCAAGATTGCCGTGCAAGAAAGGCGCAGCCAAAATACCCCACAAAGAATCCGGTTGCCGTGGATATATACCGTATTGATACAACATTCCATTGGTAGACAGATTAACAATATGCACCCCAACCATCAGGGCACATATCGCCATCAACCATTTTATCTTTCGTGCGAGCATCAATAATTACTGCGGAGTATCGGGCTTAGCCACATCCGTTTTAGATACGGCAGGCTTTGCCTTTTTGGAAAATAGTTCAGCTTCCAGTTGTTTTAACTGCTGTGATACCTGCTCGATTTTTTCGTGATTGCGCAAATCTATATCCAGCTTCTTATCCATATTGCGCACCAATGGCACCAGCGAAGTTTCGAGAGTATCAGCAAGTACACGCAATACTTTATCCAACCCTGGGAGCGGTTGGTTAATCACCTCCACTTTCGGTGCGACAGGGGCAAGAGAATGTTCCAGCTTATTGGCCGATGCGGTAATTGCATCAATCAGTTCACGATTAGCCGTGCCGTTTTCGGCTACCGGTTTACTGCTTGCGGCCAGAGTTAGTTTATTAATACCTTCAACCATATCCGCAAGTTGCACCACGACTTTTGCACCCGTATCAGAAGAGTCACCGCCCATGGCTTTATTGCGCAAGAAATCCTTTTTGATCTGCTCCCAGCGAATTTTTTGTTCGTCCGTCATATTACCGCGCAGCTCGGCTAACTTGAGCAAATTGCTTTCTGCGCCAGTAGTAAGCATTTGCGCTTCGCCTAAATAATGGTCGGCGATCATTTGCATCAATTCTGCATCATTCATTACGGAGGATACCTTTTCCGCCATCTTATTCATGTTGCGATAACTACCTTGCAATTTGAATGACGGCTCCAGGCGGTATTTATCATCCTGCGCGGCTGAGGCGATATATTGCTGATTGATTTTTAACACCACTTGCTGGATCGCAAATAGCTTTTTCATTACCCCAACAATTTCGTTTATTTCTGCACCTGAGTATTGGTAACTTAAATCAGTCGTGGCAACTTCTTCACCTTTGGCCATAGCGACAAATTTGTATACGTCCTGCATGTCGCGCAGCGCAAGCGGTGCCAACACTGCGTTAGATGTCAGCGCGTTTTCGATATAACTCAAGGCAAACTGTTCTTCCATACCACCGAGAATATCGCCGAGATTATAAATATCGGCGCGGTTGGCAAGCATATCCGGAACCTTAAATGCTTCACCTGATTCGGTATAAGGGTTACCCGCCATACACACGCAGAATTTTTTACCGCGCATATCGTAGGTTTTGGTTTTGCCTTGCCATACACCTTCAATGCGACGTGTACCGTCACACAGGGAAATAAATTTTTGCAAAAATTCGGCGTTGGTATGTTGAATATCGTCGAGATACAGCATGACGTTATTGCCCATTTCCAAGGCGAGATTGAGTTTGATCAACTCCTGTTTAGCGGTGGCGTTGGGCGCTTGCTCCGGGTCAAGCGAAAGCACATCGTGACCGAGTGATGGGCAGTTGATTTTCATAAAAATCAAACCCAAACGATTCGCCACATATTCCATCAGGGTAGTTTTACCGTAACCCGGTGGCGAGATCATCATCAACATACCCATTAAATCGGTACGTTTAGTAGCGCCAAGGGAACCCATTTGTTTTGCAAGATTATCGCCAATCAACGGCAGATAGGATTCATTGATCAAACGGTTGCGCACAAAAGAGCTTAATGGCTTTGCTTTAAATTCATTCAAGCGCAAACTGTATCGCTCTTGCTCAACAATTTGTTGGCGAAGCTGCAAGTAACGTTGATATTGCGGCACTACTACATGGCGATGATGCGCAAGGCGCAACACAAAAGAATCTAACGAAAATGCGAGCGTCCGATTTTGAATTAACGGATGATCGCCCATTAACCCCTGAACCCGCAGCTCAACTTCCACTTCGGTAAAACGGCGATCCAGACGCTGATCGGTTTTTAATAATGCGACAGCTTCGGGAATATAACGCGCGAGCATATCCAATTGCTTATCTTTAACCAGTGCCTGTAACCAAGCGCTGGTTAAATTCCAACGTTCAGCTGGCCAGCCTTGCATTTTATTGGCCACGTCCTGGTAGTGACGCAAGGTTTCATCATCGAGCGATTGTTTAAACGCTTCCACCAACTGCACAGCGTATTTACTGGTAATAAATTCCAAGCGCTCGCGTGCCAGTTCTTCCACCAAATATTCTGCCGCACGACGCACCTCCAAATCGCTCACGGCGATGGGGTGGCGCTGAATAAATTCAGCGAAGGTCTCTACCACTTCTTCCACCAGCATTTGCAACGCATCCATACTCGCAAATATCCGCTGCATATGTTTTGCAGATACGGCGCGATCTTTCCAGGTTTCGAAGGAAAGTGAAGAACCTTGGGATTTGGATTTTAGAGCGAACTCTTTTAGATTTGCCCAAAACACTTGCGCCAATGCACGGGAGAGCGGATCAAACTTTAATAGATCGGCGCGATCCAACGCGGGCATTAACTCTTTTAGAATGAATACCGCATCCTGATCATGAATCCCTTTTTGATAGGCCTCTTTATAGCGCGGCGCGGCAAACTCGCGCACGATTTTGCCGAGTTTTTCATCGTCTACTAGCGCCTCACGCAACACATCAGGTGATAGGCCTGCCGCGTGATGTTCAGCCGCATCTAAAATTAACGCCGCGAGGTATTCAGCGCGATAGACATTGGCCGTCTCCGACTCTTGCGCCATGCTCCAATAATCTTTTAATTGTAGCAACTCGGTATTATTGACTGCGGCGTAATAATTAGTGCCGGTGAGATGGAAATTTAATTCGCCTTCACGGGGGATAATGGTTAAATCAAGCTCTTGCGTATTCACGCTGAATTTATGGCGTGGGCCGAGCTTGATTACATTACCGCCCTCTTCAAATATATCGGTTTTATCGCGCAGCGCCCGCAGCGCTTGGCCGCGAATTGCTTTAAAACGCGCATCTATATCATCGGCTTTTACGGCACTATCCAGCGCCTTTAATTGCGCGAGAAAATCGCCCACTTTTAACACCAGCGCATCGGAAGCAAAATAGGTATTTAATTCTTCTGCCGTGGTTATGCTCAGCGAACGCTTTTCAATACTGGTGAGAATACGCGCTGCCGCATCGGTAATGCTTTGCGCTTTTTTCTGCCGCTCATCTAACAGGCGTTGTTTATGCTCCTGAAAGCTTTCATAAATTTCTTCGCGCTTGGTCATAATATCCGCGAGAAATTGATCGTACTCACTGAACTGCCCCTCCAACTCCTCCAAACGCACCAGTGATTTAGACAGTTGCTCATCGCACTTTTCAGGTGACGTGGACAAACCCAATGCGTGGGCAATACTTTGCGAGAAGAGTTTAAATTGGGCGCCAAATTGCGCGACTGCTTCTGCCGAGCCAAAATTCTTTTGTTTGTGTTTAGCGTTAGCACGGCTTTGGTTGAGCTTGGCGTACACTTCGGAGATGGCATCCACTATACGCGTGCGCAGTGTTGCATCATCCACCTTGAGTGTGCCCATTAATTCAGATAGCAAATCCAGACCGGTCGCGGTTTTTTCGATCACTTCAATAATCGGTGTAATCGCGGCATTGGTTTCCGTGTTTTCGACCTGCGTATTTAGTTCATCCAACTTGGTCAAATAGGGCGTGAGCGCTTTTTCATCGGCAAGATAAACAACCGTTGCTTCGCTAAGCTTTTCGTTGGCATCAAGCAACTGCTGATCGAGCAGTGCAATGCGCGCTTGATCTATATAGCGCAGCTCTTTAATTGTGGCCAGATGGCCGCGCTGTTTGCGCACACGACTGAGCGCATCCACATAGTCTTCTGCCGACTCCCAATTCTCGGGGCGCAGCGATTGCAAAATCAGTTCTTGTTCTTGCTCGGCATCTGCCATTGCTTTGGCAGATTGTTGGCGAATGGATTCTACTTTTTCAAATTCATCGATTACCAATTCAGCGGTAGTGGATATTTCTTTTAATACCGCAGCAATCGTTTGGGTTTCGTTTTCATTTAACCAATAGTAAGTATCAAATACTTTTTTGGCCGACAGGCTCAGCTCTTCGTATAAACGCACATTGACCGATTGATTGTTAATCACGCGGCTAATACTGTAAAAATCCGAAATACCACGCACTAACTCATTGTTGCCAATACGCCCGTAAAAGTTTTGTCGCGCGGGTGCTTTGCTCGCAAATTCGGCGCTCACATACGGCGTTTCCCACATTTGCATAGGGTGCACGCGAGTGGGTTCCGACTCGGCAGAAAAAATAACAATCTCACCATTGTCGGCCAATGCATAACCATTGCCGTAAATAGGGTTTTGTAATTTCTTTTCAATAAGGTTGTAGGCCAGCAGGGAAATGACGCCGTCTTGTGGCTCGTAAAATACATAGAGCACATCCTCACCATTGGGTGAGCGAATCATGCGCTTAAAGCGGAAGGCGCTAGATCGGAAGAGCACACGTCTGAACTCCAGTCACAC
>CAXAVL010000035.1:0-26295 GCA_963971905.1 uncultured Cellvibrio sp. | reverse complement strand
GGCATTTGTGCGCTTGTTTGAAGACGGCTTGATTTATCGCGGCAAGCGTCTGGTGAATTGGGATCCGAAACTGCACACTGCCATTTCTGATCTGGAAGTAGAAAATCACGATGAAAAAGGCTTTTTGTGGAACCTGCGCTATCCATTAGCCGATGGCGCCACTACCGCAGATGGCCAGGATTATTTAGTCGTCGCCACCACCCGCCCTGAAACTATGCTGGGCGATAGCGCCGTAGCAGTTCACCCTGAAGATGAGCGCTACAAATCACTCATCGGGAAATTTGTATTGCTGCCGCTGGTAAACCGTTTAATTCCAATCGTAGCCGACGATTATGTCGATCGCGAATTTGGTACCGGCTGCGTAAAAATTACACCAGCTCACGACTTCAACGACTACGAAGTCGGCAAGCGCCACAATTTGCCGCTCATCAACGTACTCGATAAAAATGCAGCGATTTTGTCGCAGGCACAGATTTTTAATCTCGATGGCAGCCTCAATGCCCAACTCGATGGCACCCTGCCCGCGCAATACGTTGGCTTGGATCGCTATGAAGCGCGCAAACAAATCGTTGCTGATTTCGAAACTGCTGGACTGCTGGAAAGTATCGATGACCACGGATTAAAAGTACCGCGCGGTGATCGCTCAGGTGTGGTGATCGAACCCTGGTTGACAGACCAATGGTATGTGAGTACCAAACCTTTGGCTGAACCTGCAATTGCAGCTGTTGAAGATGGCCGCATCCAATTTGTGCCCAAGCAATACGAAAATATGTATTTCTCTTGGATGCGCGACATTCAGGATTGGTGCATCAGCCGCCAGTTGTGGTGGGGCCACCGCATTCCCGCCTGGTATGACGCCAGCGGCAAAGTGTATGTTGGCCGCAATGAAGCGGAAGTGCGCAGTAAATATAATCTGGGTGCCGACATCAGTTTAAATCAGGACGAAGACGTATTGGACACCTGGTTCAGCTCCGGCCTGTGGACTTTCTCAACCTTGGGTTGGCCAGAACAAACGGAATTTTTGAAAAAATTCCACCCAACGGATTTGTTGGTAACCGGCTTCGACATTATTTTCTTCTGGGTCGCGCGCATGATTATGCTCACCATGCATTTGGTGAAGCATGAAGACGGCACACCACAAATCCCGTTTAAAACCGTATATGTCCACGGTTTGGTACGCGACAGCCAAGGCCAGAAGATGTCAAAATCCAAAGGCAACGTGCTCGATCCACTGGATATTATCGATGGCATCGATTTGGAAACTCTGGTGCAAAAACGCACCACTGGCTTAATGAATCCAAAAGACGCCGTAAAAATCGAAAAGCAAACCCGCAAAGAATTTCCGGAAGGCATTCAGGCTTACGGTACCGATGCATTGCGCTTTACTTTTTGCTCTCTCGCATCCACTGGTCGCGACATTAAATTTGATATGGGTCGTGTAGAGGGCTATCGCAACTTCTGCAATAAAATCTGGAACGCCACGCGCTATGTATTAATGCAATGCGAAGAGCAAGATTGTGCGCAAGACGGCTCCACTGATTATGAATTATCAGTCGCCGACCGCTGGATTATCAGCAAATTGCAATTGGCTGAAAAAACGGTTGCAGAAGCACTGGATAGTTATCGTTTGGATTTAGCAACTCAGGCTATTTACGAGTTTATCTGGAATGAATACTGCGATTGGTATTTGGAGTTATCCAAACCGATTCTGTTTGATAAAGCTGAAGGCAGTGAAGCGCGCAAAAAAGGTACTCGTCGCACCTTGATTCGTGTACTTGAAACTATTTTGCGTTTAAGTCATCCGCTAATGCCATTTATCACCGAAGAAATTTGGCAAAAAATCAAACCACTGGCAGGCGTAACGGGCGAGACTATTATGCACGCCCCCTACCCTGTTGCAGACGAAAGCAAAATCGATCAGCAAGCATTAAAAGATGTTGAATGGCTGCAAGCGGTGATCTTAGGTGTGCGCAATATTCGCGGTGAAATGAACATCTCCCCTGCGAAGGATCTGAATGTGCTGTTTAAAAATGGCAGTGCCGATGACCAGCAACGCATGCAAGCAAACCAGCAATTTCTGAAGAAGCTCGCATCGCTGGAAAGCGTTACCTGGCTTTATGCAGGCGACGCGGAACCTATGTCTGCTACTGCGCTGGTTGGCCAAATGGAGATTCTGGTACCTATGGCAGGCATTATCGATAAAGATGCTGAAATCGCTCGCCTGACCAAAGAAAGCAACAAACTGCAACAAGACATAGAGCGCACCGAAACCAAACTCGGCAACGAAGCGTTTGTGGCAAAAGCACCTGCAGAAGTTGTTGCCAACGAACGCAATCGCGTTGCAGAAAATAAAATTGCGGTAGAAAAATTACGCGAGCAGATTCAAAAGATCGGCGCGCTGTAACCCTTCAAATACCAGACATTAAAAACTCAAAGGCCAGTGTTTGCGCACTGGCCTTTTTTATTGCTTTGATTTTACAAAGCTTTATCTGTTTTTTTAAAAAATTCATTTAATAAAAAGATGTTTGTGTTGGGCATCTGCGCTCAGCCTGCGCGGCCCGACCCAACCTACACGCCTAGCAAATATTTTTTACGAAATAAAAAACAAAAAAACCCAATCTTACGATTGGGCTTTTTGTTTGAATTCAATGGCGGAGAAGGGGGGAGTCGAACCCCCGATACCCTTTTGAGGTATGCTCCCTTAGCAGGGGAGTGCCTTCGGCCACTCGGCCACTTCTCCACGTCTACTGAAGCGAAGCAGGCTCCGTCTCAGCAGGTGCGGCATAATACCATAATTCTCTAAAAATCAAAGTCTTGAAGACAAAATTACAGAACAAAATCATGAATATTTTAAATCTGCATAATTTGTATTCATTTAGCGAATTATTAGAAAAATACAATCGCTAAAAACGCCTACGCGGCGGATGATTTCTCATACGCCGCGTAGTTGAAAAGCATCGAACAACAAAACAATTAAATTAACTGTCTTGTTCTTCCTGATTTTGCTTTTCGCGTTGGATACGCTGATAAATTTCTTCGCGATGTACAGCAATATCTTTAGGAGCATTGACACCAATACGCACCTGGTTGCCTTTAACACCTAATACGGTGACAGTAACCTCGTCACCTACCATCAAGGTTTCGCCAATACGGCGAGTTAAAATTAACATCTTTAATCTCCTTCACTCATCCTGTAAGAGTACGATTTAGACACCCCTTGCCACCATCGACCCCCGAATACCCCCTAACGCATCCCGACAATCGAATGTCTAAGGTTAAGTATTGACTACTTTTTGCGAAAGGGAAGAAACCCCCAACATTTTTCTGTTTATTTTTTACGTAAACAGCAATGCAACTCAAACACCTTAACTAAACCGCCTCTTTTTAGAAGACTAGCCCCTCACACGGTCTTCTGACGGTTCGGCATCCAAACCAAAAGCGGTGTGCAGACTGCGCACAGCCAACTCCAAGTAACGCTCATCAATAATCACCGAAATTTTGATTTCAGATGTAGTGATCATTTGAATATTGATACGATCTTCTGCCAATGCAGTAAACATAGTGGAAGCAACTCCCGCATGAGAGCGCATACCAACACCCACGATGGATACTTTTGCTACCTTATCATCACTACGTACTTCACGTGCACCAATTTCTTTAGCAACCGACTCTAACACAGCCACAGCTTTGCTCATGTCATTTTTGTGCACAGTGAAAGTCAGGTCGGTAGTGCCGTCTGCTGACACGTTTTGAACAATAACATCAACTTCAATATTAGCGGCACCTATAGGTGCAAGAATTTTTGCTGCTACACCGGGAGTATCGGGCACACCAGCAACAGTTACTTTGGCTTCATCGCGGTTAAATGCAATACCGGAAACAATAGGTTGTTCCATAGTTGAGTCTTCCTCATCGAGGGTAATAAGGGTTCCAGGGCCTTCTTTGAAACTGTGCAAAACACGCAGCGGGACCTTATATTTGCCAGCAAATTCAACTGAACGAATTTGCAGCACCTTGGAACCCTGACTGGCCATTTCCAGCATTTCTTCAAAGGTAATCTTTTCTAAACGGCGTGCACGCTCACAAATCCGTGGATCAGTGGGGTATACGCCATCTACATCGGTATAGATCTGACATTCATCTGCTTTCAAGGCAGCAGCAAGCGCAACGCCTGTAGTATCTGAACCGCCACGACCGAGGGTAGTGATATTGCCCTGCTCATCTACGCCTTGGAAGCCAGCCACAACCACCACGCGACCCGCATTGAGGTCAGCACGCATATTCTCTTCATCAATAGCCTGAATCCGCGCCTTGTTATAGGAGCTGTCAGTGAGAATACGCACTTGGCCACCAGTATAAGAGCGGGCATCTACACCACGCTTTTTCAGTGCCATACACAAAAGCGCGATCGTCACTTGCTCGCCAGTTGCAACCAGAACATCCAGCTCACGTGGATCAGGAACGTCCTGAATCTGTTGCGCCAAACCGATCAGACGATTGGTTTCGCCACTCATAGCGGAGAGCACAACAACCATCTCGTGACCTTGCGCACGAAAGCCGGCCACCTTATCGGCAACTTGTTCGATACGCTCTATGGAGCCTACTGAAGTACCACCGTATTTCTGAACCAATAAGCTCATTACAGCCTATCCTCTATCAATTGACGATTGCTAATACTTACTAACTAGATCACAAAAAGGCGCCAATTAAACACCAGATTGAGACAAAAGTTAACCCAAATGGACGATTAAAAGCGGATTAATCGCATTTCCTGCGTCGTTCTGTACAGCTATTGAGCAAGCTGGGTTTTTACCCAAGGCACCACCGACGCTAATGCCGCATCAAGGCCTGCAGTATTTGTCCCACCACCCTGTGCCATATCGGGACGACCGCCACCTTTTCCGCCGAGCTGGCCGGCGACATAGGCCATCAAGTCACCCGCCTTAACTTTGCTTGTTGTATCTTGGGTGACACCTGCAATCAGTGCGACCTTATCGTCTTCAACAGTAGCCAGTAACACGACCGCTGAACCAAGCTTATTTTTGAACTGATCAGCAGTCTCACGTAAAGACTTGGCGTCGGCACCCTCAAGATTCAAGGCCAATACCTTAATTCCTTGAATATCAACTGCTTGTGCAAGAGCATCACCACTACCCGCGGTAGCCAATTTCGTCTTGAGCGCAGCCACATCTTTTTCCAACTTGCGGTTTTGGGCAACCAATGCGTCAAGCTTTTCAATTAATGAATCGCGATTAGCCTTGAGACTGCGGCCAGCGGTATCCACTAATGCCTCAACCTGATCAAACAATGCCAGCGCTGCAGCTCCGGTGATCGCCTCAATACGGCGCACACCTGCCGCCACACCAGATTCAGAGGTAATACGGAACAGACCTATATCGCCAGTGCGATTAACGTGGGTACCGCCGCATAACTCCACAGAGAAACCATTCCCCATGGTCAGCACACGTACAGTATCGCCGTACTTTTCACCAAATAGCGCCATTGCACCTTTGGTTTTAGCCGCTTCCATATCGCATAGCTCGGTCGCAACCGCCGAGTTAGCGCGAATTTGATCATTAACCAACAGTTCAATTGCCTTCAACTGATCCGCTGAAACTGCCTCAAAATGAGAAAAATCAAAACGCAGACGCTCAGAATCTACCAATGAACCTTTTTGCGTTACATGTTCGCCAAGAACTTTACGCAGGGCTGCATGCAGCAGATGTGTTGCAGAGTGATTTAACGCGGTCGCTTGGCGCACATTAGCATCTACTTTAGCCGCTACACTATCGCCGACAGACACAGCGCCTTGCAGCACTCGCACCAGATGTACATGAGATGCGCCTTGCTTTTGACAGTCACGCACTTCAAGGCGATTAGCACCCAATTCAAGATAGCCGCAGTCGCCTGCCTGACCACCAGATTCGGCGTAGAAAGGTGTGCGATCAAGCACTACTGCACCATCATCTCCTTCGACTAAACGCTCTACTTTTTTACCGTCCTTAATCAGTGCAACTACTTTGCCCTGCTCCGCTAAAGAGCTGTAACCAAGGAATTCACTGGCAGGTAAGTCGAGGCCGGCAGCGTTGTAGTCCACTTTGAAACTACCGGCAGCACGAGCGCGAGCGCGTTGTTCAGCCATAGCCGCTTCGTAACCCGTCTGATCAATGGTCAAGCCGCGTTCGCGAGCGATATCAGCGGTTAAGTCAACCGGAAAACCATAGGTGTCATAGAGGGTAAAAATCACTTTCCCAGGAACCTCAGTACCGGAAAGTTTTGCGAGCGCATCCTCAAGAACGGCGATGCCTTTATCGAGTGTTTTCTCAAACTGCTCTTCTTCTTGCAGTAATACACGTTCAATTTGCGCCTGATTTTTGTGCAGTTCGGGATAGGCCTCGCCCATCACCTCAGCCAGCGCTTTCACCAGCTTATGGAAGAAAGGCTGCTTTTGACCCAATTGATTACCGTGACGAATCGCACGGCGAATGATACGGCGCAACACATAGCCGCGGCCTTCATTGGAAGGTACCACACCATCGCTGACTAAAAATGAACAGGAGCGGATATGGTCGGCAATCACCCGTAGGGATTTATTCTCCATATCGCTAGTGCCGGTTGCCTCAGCTGCTGCAGCCAGCAAGTGCTGAAACAAATCAATTTCGTAGTTGGAGTGAACATGCTGCATGACCGCAGAAATACGCTCAAGCCCCATTCCTGTATCCACAGAAGGCGCAGGCAACGGATGTAACACACCGTCAGCGGTGCGATTAAACTGCATGAATACGTTGTTCCAAATCTCGATGTAACGATCACCATCCTCTTCGGGTGAACCCGGAGGGCCGCCCCATATATCGGCGCCATGATCGTAAAAAATTTCGGTACAAGGACCGCAAGGGCCGGTGTCACCCATGGTCCAGAAGTTATCGGATGCGTAAGGTGCCCCCTTGTTATCGCCAATACGGATAATGCGCTCGGCTGACACACCCACTTCTTTATTCCAGATGTCGTAAGCTTCGTCGTCCGATGCGTAGACCGTTACCCACAACTTTTCAGCGGGAATACTTAATCTCACGGTTAAAAATTCCCACGCATAGGCGATGGCATCACGCTTGAAATAATCGCCAAAACTGAAATTACCCAACATTTCAAAAAAAGTATGGTGGCGCGCGGTGTAGCCAACATTTTCCAAATCGTTATGTTTTCCACCGGCCCGCACACAGCGCTGGGAACTGGTGGCTCGAGTGTATGAGCGCTTATCGCCGCCAAGGAATACATCCTTGAATTGATTCATCCCCGCGTTGGTAAACAGCAAGGTAGGGTCATTCTCAGGAACCAGCGAACTACTGGCAACAATGGTGTGACCCTTACTTTCAAAGTATTTCAAAAAGGCGTTGCGAATTTCAGCGCTCTTCATAATGCATCCACTAAATGTTCAAATTAATGCGATCTGGTTAATACGATCAAAAAATGCCTGATTAGGCGCGATGTTCCTCTATCTCTTCTGCGCTTAATTTGCGCGCCTCATGCTCGAGCATCACTGGAATGCCGTCGCGAATGGGATAGGCCAAACCACTATCCCAACACACTAATTCCTGCTGTTCAGCACGATACTCAAGCTCGCCCTTACTAACAGGGCACACCAAAATACTGAGTAATTTTTTATCTATCATGGTCTTAGTTCACGCTTAGGCCAACTGGGGGCGGCTATCTTACACTGCCTTTCGCAGCCCTGTCTCTAGAGCTGCGGAGCTATAGCGGCAATTAGGGTTCTAAACTACTGAAAAACGGCGAAATAAGCTCCATTTGCCAGCGTTTTAATTGCTTAATCACCAAGGTATTAGAATGAATTTGAGGATTAGACTTGGTAATTTTTTGCTCTTTTTCCCATGAAGAAACTAATTTTTTTGCCGCAAAAAAAGCCTGCTCAAAATCCACCTCCGGCTTGAGTGAATCCTGAAAATAAGCCTTACCAAAATAGGTAAACAGACTGTCATCCGCACAACCAAATGATGTTTTATCAGCCGCAGCGGAGGTCATGATCAAGCTATAGGGATCTTTAAGGTCATCGATAAAACCGCCGGAAAAACAGGCAGACAACACTATCACTTTATGCTTGATGCCGGTTGCCTTTAACAAATCCCCCAGCCACTTTGCTTCTATATCGTTGAGTGCGAGACCATTGTGATTGAGCGAAATTTTTTTATCCTTGGAACCATGGCTGGTGATATACAAAAAGAAGATATCCTGTTCTTTATCCATGCGCTCCGCAATGCGCCTAATCGCCGCACGAATACTGGTTAATGTGGCCAGTGGGCGCTCACCTAACGAACGCTGACTATTGGCCAAATAGAGTGCTGTTGCTCGATTGCCATACTGGGCGCTAAACAAGTTTTCAATAAATTTACTTTCGCGGCGAAATACTTCTTCTGTGCCATAACCCGCTACCACCAAACTGTACAATTCTATTTTTTGTGGATCGGATGGCTGCAGAGCGTCGAGTGCGAGCTGCAACTCATGAGACTCTTTATACAGCGCATAGTCTGCAACTTCTTCGGGGGTGAAAATTTTTACACTATCGCCACCGTCAACCAAACGACCATATTCCCAACGCCCGTTAATGCGTTCAACATCATCGATAGGTGTTTTGTAAACTAATAAACCCTTACCGTGTTTGTTACCGTAAGAAAATTCACCTTGGTAAATATCGCCATTGCTGGCAATCAACTTTCCCTCTCCATGGTATTTTCCATATTTAAATTCACCGGTGTAATGCTGGCCATTTTTTGCAATATAGCTCCCCTTACCCTCTAATTGGCCGTCCTGATATTCACCTTCCCAATGATTACCCTCAGCATCAGTTTGTATTCCCTTTCCATTGAGCCGCCAATCTTTAAATTCGCCAACATATGTAAAGCCATCTTCATTGATGTAAGTACCCGAACCGGTAAAGTTGTCCGCATTAAATTCACCGCTGTAGCGATTACCGCGCCCATCATCGAATACGCCTTGGCCATGCATTTTTCCCGCGACAAAATCACCGGTGTATTTTTCACCGGTTGCGCGCTGCAACTCACCCTTACCTTGAATCACGCCATGAACCACTTGCCCAATGTAAATTGATTGGTCCGCATAAAGCCACTTGCCAGAGCCATTCATTTCACCCTTGGCAAAGTCACCCTCGTAAATATCGCCAGTGGCATAAATTAAACGGCCCTTGCCTTCAAATTGATTGGCGACAAATTCACCCTCATAGCGATTACCATCAGGATAAGTCAGTACACCGCGCCCCTCCATATGGCCCCGCACGTAATCGCCCGTATAGGAGCCAGAACTTCCGGATACAAATTTTCCTTTGCCGTGAAACAAGCCGGCAAAAAACTCTCCATCATAACTATCGCCATTAGCCCAACTCATCCGCCCCTGCCCTTCCAGCTGACCTTGCGCATTCAGATCGCCTACATACTTTGCTCCATCTGCAAAATCTAACGAAGGTGAAAAAGCGAAACGCAAATCACGAAACGTGCCTTGCACTGCAATCAGAGTAAAAATGACGCCCGCAACAAACGCACAAGCAATCAAAAAAATACGTTTCATACTTCACCCGCTAAAAACGCAAATGGAAAATGGTAACAAGCGCAGAAGACAGATCTATTCTGCCGGCATTGGCTCAACCAACAATTGTGGATCAACCCGCTCTTCAAACCAGTTCATCCGCCAATCGAGATGAGGACCGGTAGCGCGACCGGTTTTGCCCACTTTAGCGATTACTTGGCCCTGGGTGATTACATCACCTTTTTTTACCAGCACTTCACTTAAATGAATAAACGTAGATGAGAGGCCGTGACCATGATCGATAATCAAGGTTCCACCGGAAAAAAACATATCGGGATGCACAAGGGTCACCACACCACCAGCGGGTGCTTTTACCAGAGTTCCCACAGGCTTGGCGATATCGACCCCGTAATGGGGCGAGTTAGGCACGCCATTGTAAAAACGTTGGCTGCCATAAACACCGGTGATCGGGCCAATTAGTGGCCATGTAAATTTTTGCGCAAAAAAAGTCAGCGGCAAGTCACCTTTGCGCGCATCAGCCGCCATTTGCGCTTCGCGCTTGGCGCGCTCAACTTGTGCGGGATCTGGATCAACCGTCCGCTGTGGTACACCGGTCACTTTTTGAATATTGTACGTGCGCTGTTTCACTGCAAACTCATGTTCTTGACGCAAGCCGTCGCTACTGATTGTAATAATTTTTGCATGTCGCGCGGCGTCGCGCCCCAGACCAATAACAAACTCTCCCGCGGGCGATATCTGCAACTTTTTACCACGATACTCAACGAGCGTACCCTGCGGCACTTTGCCAACAATGACGCCCCCCTGCTGCCAGTCTCCTTTTAGTTCGAGCGCGCTAGCGGCCATACTGGCGAACAAAAACACAACAAATGCAGCAGTCTTTTGTAGCATCGCAATAAACTCCAATAACAAAAATAAATTTTGGGCAAAAAAAACGGCAGACTAGCTGCCGTTTTTTATCATTATCTTCAATTAGATAATTTTGTCATCAACACGCAAGATCTTCATCGTATTGGTACCACCCAACAGAGTGGTATCGCCACTAGAGACAATCACAAGGTCACCATTAACCAATGTACCCTGTGCCTTCAACATCTCGATAGCTCGCACAAAGTCTTCTGCGCAAGGAACACTGTCAGTATCAAAGGCGATGGGTTGCACGCCGCGATACAACGCTACTTTGCGCTGGGTACTCACATGACGCGAGAACGCAAAAATAGGCAACTGTGAACCTACGCGAGACATCAAACGAGGTGTACTACCCGATTCGGTAAAACAAATAATGGCTTTCACACCATCCAAGTGGTTGGCAGTAAACATAGAAGCCAATGCGATTGACTCATCAATACTGCTGAACGCTTGATCCATACGGTAGTTATCAAAACTGGCAGTAGGATGTTTTTCCGCACCGAGAATAATGCGCACCATCGCTTCAACTGTCTCTACCGGGAAACTGCCTGCAGCGGTTTCTGCCGAGAGCATTACAGCATCGGTACCATCAAGCACGGCGTTAGCTACGTCAAACACTTCTGCACGAGTTGGCAGCGGGCTATTGATCATAGACTCCATCATTTGCGTTGCGGTGATAACGGTTTTATTCAACGCACGTGAACGCGCAATGATTCGCTTTTGTACGCCGATAAGCGCCGCATCGCCAATCTCAACACCCAAGTCACCACGTGCCACCATTACAGCGTCACTCGCCATAATAATGCCGTCCAGGGTTTCATCATCGGCTACCGCTTCTGCACGCTCAACCTTGGATACCAAGCCGGCACGGCCACCAGCGGCCACCATTAGCTTGCGCGCGAAATTCATATCGTCTGCAGAGCGTGGGAATGAAACCGCAAGATAATCCACATCGATTTCAGCAGCCGTTTTGATATCAGCAATATCTTTTTCAGTCAGCGCCGGCGCAGTTAACCCGCCACCTTGACGGTTGATACCTTTATTGTTCGACAAAGGACCTGCCACTTTAGTAGTGGTGTAAATACGAGTACCTTCGATTTTATCAACCGTTAATACTACGCGGCCATCATCCAACAACAGCACATCGCCAGGCTTACAATCATTGGGCAATTCTTTGTAGTCGATTCCCACTTGTTGTTGATTGCCTTCGTCACGCCCCAAGGCGGCATCCAAAATAAACTTGTCGCCAACTTTAAGGTGGATCTTGCCTTCGGCAAAACGTGCCACACGAATTTTTGGTCCTTGCAGATCGCCCAACACCGCTACAAAGCGATTGTGTTTAGCAGCCAGCTCACGAACCATTTCCGCGCGACGCTTATGATCTTCCGGTGAGCCGTGCGAGAAGTTCAAACGAACCACATTCACGCCCGCCAGAATTAATTTTTCCAACACCTCTGCCGACTCAGACGCTGGACCCAAAGTGCTGACGATTTTTGTACGTCTTAACATGATGGGGCTCTCTTATTTAGCGTTCATCAATGCAATTGTGTTGTCCAACATGCGATTGGAGAAACCCCACTCGTTGTCATACCAAGCCAACACTTTTACCCACTTGCCGTACACTTTGGTTTGCAGTGAATCGTAGTTGGAAGAGTGTGGGTTGTGGTTAAAGTCGATAGACACCAGTGGTTCGTCTACATAAGCCAACACACCTGGCATTTCAGTTTCCGCCGCTTTTTTCATCGCTGCATTTACTGCTTCAACACTTACGTCTTTTTCTACCAGTACGTTCAAGTCAACCAAAGAAACGTTGATGGTAGGCACGCGCACAGAAATACCATCCATCTTGCCTTTCAATTCAGGCAACACCAAACCTACCGCTTTGGCAGCGCCAGTGGTAGTTGGGATCATTGATTGGGTGGCGGAACGCGCGCGGTAAATGTCTTTATGAAACACATCAGATAACACCTGATCATTGGTGTAAGAGTGAATGGTCGTCATAGAACCTTGCACAATACCGAAGGTATCATTTAATACTTTTGCCACTGGCGCCAAGCAGTTAGTGGTGCAAGAAGCATTGGAGATAATGGTATCGGTAGCTTTCAATACCTTGTCATTTACACCGAACACTACGGTTGCATCTACATCAGTACCTGGAGCAGAAATGATGACTTTTTTAGCGCCGGCAGCAAGGTGAGCACTGGCTTTTTCTTTGCTGGTGAAAATACCAGTACATTCGTACACAACATCAACATTCAATTCGCCCCAAGGCAATTTGGCTGGATCGCGCTCAGCGGTAATACGAATCGCATCGCCATTAACGAACATAGTGTCGCCTTCAAATTTCACAGTGCCGCCAAATCCACCGTGAACCGAATCGTATTTAGTGAGGTGCGCATTCAGATGTGCATCACCGAGATCGTTGATTCCAACGATTTGAATTTCGCTGCGCTTGCCTGATTCATACAAAGCACGCAGTACATTGCGACCGATACGACCGTAACCGTTAATTGCCACTCTAATCATTACATTCTCCTAAGTAAAAATTCGCTGATTCTTTTGCTGTAGAGGCGCTGTTTACTGCGCCCTGTTTGTTGTATTTGTAAGGCGCAGCAAGCGGCGCCCTCAGATTAACCACGCGGCAAGCTGGCTGCTTCGCGAGCCAAGCGCTCAATCTCATCCCAGCGCCCTGCTTTCATCAACTCTTTCGGCGCCATCCAAGTGCCACCTACACAGTGCACATTGGGTAGAGCCAAATAACTGGGCGCCTTAGCCAAATCAATACCGCCAGTTGGGCAGAAAGTAATTTGCGGCAATGGACCAGCAATAGATTTCAACATAGGTACGCCGCCCGCTGCTTCAGCCGGGAAGAATTTCTGGTGAGCAAAACCCTGCACATAGAGATTCATCGCTTCTGTCGGCGTAGCAACGCCAGCAAGTAAGGGAACCGGGCAGGCTTTAGCGGCTTCAATTAATGCAGGAGTAGTGCCTGGGCTTACCAAAAATGTAGAACCCGCCTTTACGGCTTTTTCCAAATCTGCCGGGGTGATAATGGTACCCGCACCGATAACTGCATCATCGGGCAAGTCTTCTACCATGGCGCTGATAGCATCGAGCGCACAAGGTGTACGCAAGGTAATTTCCAATACTTTTAAACCACCGTTATAAAGCGCTCTGGCTAAAGGCACAGCATCTTCAATACGCTCTACCACCATAACGGGTACGACTGGCGCTACTCTGACAATTTGATCGATAGTTAAAGCCACTGTATGTCCCTCGTTGTTCAAAAAAATTTGAAAAACTGATCGAAGATCAGTTCAATATTCAGTAAAAAATCAAGGTGCCCAGTAAATCACAACGGGCACTTTTTGCTGCTGTAATACCGCACGTATAGGCATTTCTTTTACATCTGATCCAGCTTGCGCTGCGCGCAATACGGCCAGTTTCTCATCGCCAGTAATTAACAACACCAGTGATTTAGAACGCAGCAAGCCAGCCAAAGACAAGGTCATACGCTCAACAATTGCACCTGTCACTTCACTTTGGTTAGCGGTAATCGCTGCGCACAATTGTGACGAATCGGGATTTAATGCCTCAGCCAAACCCTGGGCATGGGGAAACAAAGAGGCCGTGTGGCCATCGGAGCCCATTCCCAAAATCGTTATATCAAAAGGTTGCGCCAGTTGCTGATAAGCCGCTTCGCAATCTTCAAGCCCTTCGCTTGCCGTTGCCGCAGAGTTTTTCATGCCGACCAAGTTGGCAACAGCCGCTTTATTTTGGATCAAGTGTTTCACAGTAAAAGCTTCATTGCTTTTGTCGTGCTCAAACTCAACCCAGCGCTCGTCAACAAGTGCGACGTAGACAGATTCCCAATTAATATCCGCATCGCTCAGTGCTTTGTACAGTGGCTCTGGCGTACTGCCGCCAGACACCATAAAAGTTGCCTCACCGCGATCCTCAATTGCTTCTCGCAAAGCGGATTCACACTCTGCCTGCAGCGCGGCAATCATCTCCGCACGACTTTCAAACAAACGCTCGCTTACCATTCCTGATCTGCTCCAGATAACACTTCATCGATAGAGAACCAACGACGGCGATCACTTGCCATCAATTGTGCGGATGCTTGCGGCCCCCAACTACCGGCCATATAGCCGTGCGGTTTGTTTTCCGGGCGCTGCCAAGCTTCGATAATCGGGTCAATCCAAGCCCAAGCCGCGTCAACTTCGGCACGATGAATAAACAAGCTGGCGTCACCGGCAGCGGCATCCAGCATCAAACGTTTGTAGGCATCGGAGTAGAAGTCTTTGTAGGTGTCGGCAAAGTTCAGATTTAATACCACCGGACGCAAGTGAGTCTCATGTTTTTCCAAATCTTTGGAGACCATGATGATTTTAATGCTCTCTTCCGGTTGCAAGCGAATAATCAAACGATTGGGCGTGGCAATTCCTGCTGATTCGGGATAGACACGATGCGCAACATCTTTGTATTGAATTACGATTTCAGCAAAACGCTGCTTCATGCGCTTACCGGTGCGCAGATAAAACGGCACGTTGGCCCAGCGAGAGCTATCGATATAGGCACGAATAGCCACAAATGTTTCAGTATTACTGGCTTGACCTAACTCATCGAGATAACCTGGAACCGCTTTACCGTCCATTTCACCCGCGACATATTGACCACGCACAGTATTGTACTTAACCGTATTGCCTTGTAATGGACGCAAGCTCTCCAATACTTTTAATTTTTCGGCACGAATACGATCAGCAGTCATCTTATTGGGTGACTCCATCGCCACCAGACAAAGCAATTGCAAAATATGGTTTTGCACCATATCGCGCAGTGCACCAGCACCATCATAGAAACCAGCGCGGCCTTCAAGACCAACCGTTTCAGAAATACTGATTTGTACATGGTCGATGGATTTAGCGTCCCACAAATGCTCAAACATGCCATTGGCAAAACGCAGAGCCAACAAGTTTTGTACGGTTTCTTTACCGAGATAATGATCGATACGGAAGATGGCTTCTTCGCGGAAATATTCAGCGATTTGACTATTAATTTCTTCGGCAGTCTTGGCATCGTATCCGAGCGGCTTTTCTACCACTACACGCGCCTTATCGGTAATCAGCCCCATTTCATGCAAATGCTTACAGCAAATACTGAAGACAGAAGGTGGGGTTGAGAGATAAAAAACGCGCTGGCTATTGCCGCCCGAATTCAGCAATTGCGCGAGAGCATCCCAGTGCTCATCTTTAGTGGCGATATCAACAAATACCGGAACCAAACACTTGGCAAACTCCTCCCAAGCTGCAGCATCAAACTCATCTGCATTGAGGTGTTTTTCCGCTGCATCACGCACTTTGTCTTTATATTCAGCAACCATTTGAAGATTGCGACAAGTGGGAATAATGCGACAACCTGCAGCCAACGAGCCTTCACGATGGGCGCGATAAAGACCTGGGATCAACTTGCGCAAAGCCAAATCGCCAGCGCCGCCAAAGATGACAAAATCAAATGCTTCAAGCATGAGGGGTAATCCTGTTTGTGAATCTTGAAAAGTGGATTTACTTTTTTAAAAACGAAGACCCCGAACATGGGTCCGGGGTCCGGGATTTAACGGGTTATTACCAGTTAAATACTGTAGCTCCTTCTTCAGCCAAGCCCACTGTGGCACGCAAGGGGGCAAATAATTCGCGCCCCATGCCAAAGTGAACGGCTGATAAATCACATTGAGCAGGTTGGCGAGCACTTAACTCATCCTCACTGACCAGCAGTTGTAAGGTGCCGGATTCAGCATCCAACTCAATCATATCGCCATCGCGAATCAGGCCAATAGGGCCGTTATCCAAGGCTTCAGGTGTCATGTGAATCGCTGCGGGAATTTTACCAGAGGCGCCAGACATGCGGCCATCGGTCAAGAGTGCGACCTTGAAGCCGCGATCTTGCAATACACCCAAGGGCGGAGTGAGCTTGTGCAACTCCGGCATACCGCAAGCTTTTGGCCCCTGAAAACGCACAACTGCAATAAAATCTTTCTCTAAATCACCGCGTTTGAACGCTGATTGCAACTCTTCCTGGCTGTGAAACACAACTGCAGGGGCAACCACTTTGCGATGATCCGGCTTAACGGCTGAGATCTTGATTACCGAGCGACCAATATTGCCCTTGAGCAAACGCATGCCACCCTCTGGGGCGAAAGGTTTGGCAACTGGACGCAACACCGCATCATCAAGGCTTTCCTGCACGCAGTCACGCCAAATTATTTCACCATTCTCCAAGAATGGTTCTTTGGTATAAGCAGACAAACCTGCGCCACCCATGACCGTTTTAACATCGTCATGCAACAGACCGGCGTTGCGCAGCTCGCGCATCAGGAAGCCCATACCGCCTACCGCTTGGAAGCGATTCACATCGGCCAAACCATTCGGATAAATTCGGCACATGAGTGGAATTATATCTGAAATATCAGACAAATCCTGCCAGTTAATCAATACGCCTGCAGCGCGAGCGATGGCAACTATATGCATAGCATGATTAGTTGACCCACCCGTTGCCATCAAACCCACTATGCCATTCACAATAGATTTTTCGGTGACTATATCGGCAAGAGTGACAGGATCATCGCGGGTAATACGTGCCAACTGGTGCACCGAGGCGCGTGTAAGCGCTTCACGCATGGGCGTATAAGGGTTGATAAAGGTACTGCCGGGCAGATGTATGCCCATGATTTCCATCAACATTTGATTGGTGTTAGCCGTACCGTAAAAGGTACAGGTGCCCGCACTGTGGTACGAGGCACTCTCAGCCGCTAACAGCTCTTTACGGCCCACTTTGCCCTCGGCAAACAATTGGCGCGCCTTGGCTTTTTCCGCATTAGGTAACCCGGGAGTCATGGGACCTGCGGGGATAAAAATAATGGGCAACTGGCCAAACGACAGCGCACCAATCATCAAACCTGGAACGATTTTATCGCACACGCCAAGACAGATAGCACTGTCAAACATATCGTGGGAGAGCGCAATCGCGGTACTCATTGCGATCACATCGCGACTAAACAGCGATAGCTCCATGCCAGGGAAACCCTGAGTTACGCCATCACACATCGCCGGAACACCACCCGCCATTTGCGCGGTCATGCCCATTTCTTTGGCCGCTGCTTTAATCGGCTCAAGATACTCACCGTATGGCACGTGCGCCGAAAGCATTTCATTATAGGAATTGACTACTCCGATATTAGCTGCCTGACCTTCGGCCAACGCTTCTTTATCGACGGTATTGCAGGCGGCAAACCCATGGGCAAGGTTGGCACAACCCAGATTATGACGCGCAGGCCCTTTGCGGCGGAATTTATTCACCCGTGCGAGGTAGGCAGCGCGAGAGTCGCGGCTGCGGCTAATAATTCGCTCGGTAATTTCAATAAGTCGTGGATCTGTGTTCAATACATCAGTCATGGGAATACCATTGCTCGTGGGGCTGTATCTATCGCAAACCTTGGGTTTGCGCACAATTGCGCCGGGTACGTTGCCCGGCGCTTTGGTTTTTCTGTCTCTCAGCTAGCTGATTACTTACTCTTAATTACTTTGCGCTTTAGCGCGCTTGTAGAAATCGATCAAATTACGCGTGGATGCATCGTGCTTGGAATTGGTCTCTTTGGCCAGATCCAGCTCAGGCTGAATACCGGCGGCCAACACTTTGCCCAGCTCTACACCCCATTGATCAAATGAATGAATGCGCCAAATGATACCTTGAACAAAAATTTTGTGCTCATAAAGCGCGATTAAGGCGCCGAGTGAGCGCGCATCGACCTTGTTCAGTAAGAATGTATTGGTGGGGCGATTACCGCGATGCACCTTGTGTTCCACAATCTCTTCGATGCGTGCAGGACTCATGCCTTTGGCACTTAATTCACGACGCACCTGATCCGCATCAATACCCAGCATCAGCGCTTGAGTCTGGGCAAAGAAGTTCGCCATCAACGCATCGTGATGCCCTTCTACCGCCACTGTAGGGGCGATCGAACCAATAAAATCAGCAGGGATAATATCCGTACCCTGATGCAACATTTGATAGAACGCATGTTGGCCATTGATTCCTACTTCACCCCACACCAAGGGCACACTACCGTAGCTGATCTGTTCGCCCGCCCAGTTCACCGATTTGCCGTTACTTTCCATCTCCGCTTGCTGCATATAAGCAGGGAAGCGATGCAGGCATTGATCGTAAGGAAGCAGCGCTTGTGCCGGATAACCAAGGAAGTTGCGGTTCCAGATACCCACCAAGGCCAACATTACCGGCGCATTTTCCGCCAGCGGTGCGGTTTGGAAATGCTGATCCATTTCATAAGCGCCTTGCAGCAACTCATCAAACAGCTCGTACCCAAGGGACAATACAATCGGCAAACCGATGGCCGACCAGAGCGAGAAGCGGCCACCGACCCAATCCCACATATCAAAAATATTTTCTTCTGCTATACCAAAGGCAGTAACCAACTTGCGATTCGTCGATACCGCAACAAAGTGCTTGGCAATTGCCGCTTTATCACCTGCCGCCGCCATAAACCACTGCTCTGCGGTGCGCGCATTGGTCATGGTTTCTTGGGTGGTAAAGGTCTTGGAGGAGATCACAAATAAGGTAGTTTCAGGATTCAAGCCAGCTAATACTTCAGCAATCTGCACCCCGTCAATGTTGGAAACAAAGTGCATGGTGAAACGTTTATCGCTGTAATCCTTGAGTGCTTCACAGACCATCAACGGGCCTAAATTGGAACCGCCAATACCGATACTAACAATGTCAGTAATGGTTTTGCCGGTGAAACCGATCCACTCGCCCGAGCGCAGCTTTTCGCTCAATTTGCGCATACGCTCTAGCTCGGCATTAATCGCCGGACGGGCATCAGCCGCGTCAATCACAATAGGATTGGAGGATTTATCGCGCAGGGCAACATGCATAACAGCGCGATCTTCTGTGGCATTGATGTGCTCTGCAGCAAACATTTTGCCGCGCCAACTCTCAACATTCGACTCCTTCGCCAACGCGAGCAATGCGGCTTTGGTTTCATCGGTTATTAAATTTTTGGAGTAATCGAACAGTAGATTGGATAATTGCAGGGAGAACTTATCAAAACGGTTATCATCAGCGGCAAACAAGTCTTTCAGGTGCTGGGACTTCATTTGAGCTGCGTGGGCAGCAAGGGTTTTCCACGAGGGCAAATCGGTAGGACGCACATCAGGGTTAGTCATTTCTACTCCACAAACAAAAATGCCTAGGCGATATACCTAAACAAGTGGTTGATTTCTATTCTGTTGGTTTGAGTCCGACCCGACTCCGACAAGTAGTGAAGGATAACCTTCCTACCAGTTTCAAAGTTATATGCTTACCATCCTAGAATTAAGCGTTTCAGCGCAAACCAAACTGGCAAGTTACGAATGCGCCGAACATTCATCTCAATAGAAGCAGCAGTGGTTGCGTGACAACAACACAAAAACAGCATAATTGCTGCGAGAATTGCGCTGTGTAAAAAGGCCGCTATGATAGGCAGATGGGTTTTGAGTGTCAATTAAAGCGCAGTGTTTACAAAAGAGATAAACATATTGAAATGATGTGAAAATCCCCTTAACCGCTAAAAATCCCGCAGCAACTATTAACCGTACAGCCCTTGGGCCCCTTGCATGCAAATAAATAAAAACAGTGCTCCCTTTCTTGGAGTTATCGAAGGTTTTTTTGGCCGCAGCTGGAGCTGGGAAGATCGAAAAAATTACGCGCAATTTCTTGCGCTAAATAAGTACAATTTTTACATCTATGCACCAAAAAGCGACAAAAATTTACGCATGGATTGGCAGCAAGATTGGTCTGCGAAAACAAAAGAAGAGTTGATTAACTTACGTCAGTTTTATCGCAGCGCGAATGTGGACTTTGGCATTGGCCTTAGCCCCCATGAAATTTATCTGAGCGACTCACGCGATCAACGCGCACAGCTCAATCAACGCATTGAACAAATCAACCAGTTAGCACCAGACATACTGTGTATTTTATTTGATGACATGCGCGGCGATATCCCACAACTCGCGCAAATTCAAACGGATATCGCCCATCAAGCAGCAGCGATCAGCAATGCAAAAAAAATTATTTTTTGCCCAACCTATTACAGTTTTGATCCAGTATTAGAAAAGGTATTCGGCACTATGCCAGAGAATTACTGGCAAACCTTTGCGCAACAATTGGATAAAAGTATCGATATATTTTGGACTGGTGAAAAAGTTTGCTCGGCACATTATTCCGCCGAACATCTTACACAAGTAACTGAACTAATCGGCCGCAAGCCATTTCTGTGGGATAACTACCCCGTCAACGATGGCGCAGTAAAATCTAATTTATTGCAACTGCGCGCATTTGATCAGAGCCACAGTCAACTTGCCGACAAAGTTGCCGGGCATGCAGTCAACCCGATGAATCAACCTTGGTTATCACAAATCCCCTTGGCCAGCTTGCCAATAGCTTATCGCGAGCAAACACGCTACTCCGCCAGTAGTGCGTTTACTCAAATTTGTAACAACCTTTGCGGTGCGGAACTAGCAGAGCAATTACAACGGGATATACATCAATTACAAGATCGGGGATTAAAAAAACTTACGCAAGAAGAACGACAAAATCTGCGCGTGACTTATCGACAATTTCATAAAAGCCCATACGCACAAGAAATACTTGCCTGGCTCAACGATGAATACCAATTTGACCCAGCTTGTTTGACTGAATAACTATTTCAGTAACAGCGATTGAATCCATTTTGACATAGAGTCAACTTGTTCCATGCAAACCGTATGCTCCATAGGGTAGGATTCATAAGCCACATTACAACCGCGATCTTGTAACAGGCGATATGCCCGCTGACCCAGCGTTTCATTCACAACCGGATCGCGGCTGCCATGCTGAATTAAGATCGGCGTGTGCTGGTTGGCAGGGTCAATACTGGCACTGGCGTGAGTGGCAAAATAACTCGACAAAATTAACAGCCCCCCCAGCGGTTTTGCATAGGTCAGCCCAGCGTGGTAAGCCACTGCACCGCCCTGAGAAAAACCTACCAGAATAATATTTTCACTCGCTACACCGCGCGAAATTTCGCGCTCAATTAAAGACTGAACCGCTTCCGAGCTGGCAATCAGTTGCGTCTCATCAACTTTGCGCTCCAAATTCATTTCTAAAATATCGTACCAGGCAGGCATCACATAACCGCCATTAATGGTTACCGGAATTTGTGGCGCATGGGGGAAAATAAAACGCACCGATAAATCTTTAGGCAAGCGCAACTCGGGCACCAAGGATGCAAAATCATTTCCGTCCGCACCCAAACCATGGAGCCAAATAACACTAGCGACCACCGGAAATTGGGGCTGATTTAGAACTTCAACACAAGGTAAATACTCCATAACCACTCTCTTTTCACTGAAATATTGTTTAATTTTTACTCAAAAAAATTATTGGCCGGTAATATTGCTGACAATTTTGCGATTGAGCAAGTAGAGCGCTACACACAACCCGCAAAACCCCACTACACTTGACTCAAGGATTAACAAACTATACATCGGAACTATTAATCACTTCGAAATTAATGATTAATTGATTGAAGACACCAACGACTAGCCGGACTTACTGCATCCTCGATGCTAAGGAATATTATGAGCAATCAGAATCACCACCAAGCTATCACTCAAGGCGGAAACGAGTATGAAACCGTCAGCGCCTTGATCGCTCCCATCGACCAACTGAACATTCTCTCTAAAGTAGAAGTCACCAAACTATTGGACTCCAGCCAAAGCGGCCTGTACAAACTATTTCGCAACTGCGCACTCGCCGTACTTAATACCGGCAATGACACGGATAACGGTAAAGAGCTGCTGGAGCGTTATAAAGATTTTGATATCAGCATCGTGCAAGAAGAGCGCGGCATAAAACTGTCTGTCAAAAATGCACCGGCCAATGCATTTGTCGGCGGCAAAATGATTCGCGGTATTAGCGAGCATTTATTTACCGTATTGCGCGATGTGATTTACAACAATGATGAGCTCTACGGCAATCCTAAATTTAATGTGCAAACATCAGAAGGCATTACCGATGCGGTCTTCCACATGCTGCGCAATGCTAATCTGATGAAACCCGGCCTTGATCCCAATTTGGTGGTGTGCTGGGGCGGCCATTCAATTAATCGTATAGAGTACGACTATACCAAAGTGGTTGGTTATCAATTAGGCTTGCGCGGTTTAGATATTTGCACAGGCTGCGGCCCAGGTGCAATGAAAGGGCCAATGAAAGGTGCGACCATCGGCCATGCCAAACAACGTATTACCAATGGCCGTTACATTGGCATCACCGAGCCAGGTATTATTGCTGCCGAAGCGCCCAACCCGATTGTAAATAAACTCACCATCATGCCCGATATTGAAAAACGCCTGGAAGCGTTTGTGCGTCTCGGCCACGGCATTATTGTATTCCCCGGCGGCGCAGGCACCGCCGAAGAAATTTTATATATTCTGGGGTTATTGTTGCATCCCGATAATAAAGATATTCCCTTCCCGCTTATTTTTACCGGCCCAGAAAGCTCAGCGGAATACTTCGCTCGCATCGATAAATTTATTGGCGATACACTTGGCGCAGAGGCGCAAGCGCACTACAAAATTATCGTTAATGATCCCGCTGCTGTCGCCCACGAAATGAAAGAGGGCATAAAAAAAGTACGCGAATTCCGCAAGCACAGCGACGATGCCTATTATTTTAACTGGCAGTTAAAAATCAGCCCCGACCTACAACAGCCCTTTGCCCCAACCCACGAGAATATGCGCAATCTGGAACTGCATAAGAACCAGCCAGTCAACCAGTTGGCCGCTAATCTGCGCCGGGCGTTCTCCGGCATTGTGGCAGGCAATGTCAAAGAAGAAGGTATTCTCGCCATCGAACAACACGGTCACTTTGAATTGCACGGGGATTACGGAATCATGCACCCGGTAGACGAGTTACTGGAATCCTTTGCTCGCCAAAACCGGATGAAATTGCCGGGGCGTGAGTATATTCCCTGCTATAAAGTTATAAAGTAAGTGCTCGGCTAGGCTCAAGTGATCTAGGGTGTAGTCAATGTCTCACAACAACTAGCGACTTTAGCGACTATTCTGCCGCTAGCCTTAGGGAGATAATGATCACATCAAGGAAGTAGACAATGATGTGCACTGGCCAGGCAAGGTCAATGGATGCGCCCACCTGTTAGGGACGCGATGTCGGATGACATCAAAGGATTGCACTAGCGCAAGAGGAAAGGCGGTCAGGGATACGAAAGGAAGTCGACGCAAATTGACTACTTCTACTTAGGGATAGTAACTGTACGGGGTCACTTTTGTGGCCCCTACTCATTTCTGAGCCATGCTTTTTAATTAAATAGCACGCATCACAAGTCGACGGAACCCGTCGAATCCAATTCTCGCCGCGCCTGTTTTTCTTTACGTTTCTGCTCCCGCCTCGCCGCAAAAAAATCACTGAGTTGATGCTGACACTGTTGCGCCATCAAACCGCCTGCAAAATCCACCTTGTGATTAAAATAATCGTGATCCAATAATTGCGATTTGCTCACCACTGCGCCCGCTTTAGTTTCGGTTGTACCAAATACCAAACGCGCAATTCGCGCATGCACTAACGCTCCGACACACATAGTGCAAGGCTCGAGGGTGACGTAAATGGTTGCGCCCACCAAACGATAATTTTGAACCTGACTTGCTGCTTGGCGCAGTGCGATAACTTCTGCGTGGGCAGTTGGATCATGGCTGGTTATTGGTTGATTAAATCCTTCTCCGATGATTTTTTCATCCCGCACAATGACCGCGCCTACCGGCACCTCGCCAATCGCCTCACCTTTTGCGGCGAGCGCGATGGCGTATTCCATCCAACGTTTATCTTCTGCTGAAAATTTTTTGCCACTCTCGGGATAATGTTCTTGATCAACAATACTCACGAATTTTTTACTTCCACTAAAGGCGCCAAATAATTTGCCAGTTCCTGCTCGGTTAATGCGCGCACAAAACGAAAGCGTGGTATGGTTTCGCCCGCCAGCTCAACCGTTTCCATAAACATTTCTAATGGGCGCACCCACCAGGAATAGTCGCCGTACAAGCAGCGATAAAAGACCATAGGTTCACGGGTTTCACTGTGCGTCGCCACCTGAAATACAAAATAGTCATTGCCTTTGTAGTGACGATACAAACCGGATTTCAATTTCATTGTGATTACCTTAAATAACACCCGCGGTTTTTAACTCAGCAATTTGCACTGGCGATAAATTTAATATCGCTTGCAAGATTTCTTGCGTGTGGCTGCCGATTTCACCGCCGGGCCAGTCAGTGCGCCCAGGCGTGTCGGCCAACTTAGGCAGTATTGCCGGAATCTTTAAGGGTTTGCCATTGATTTCGACCTGCTCAAACATACCGCGCGCGTTGAAGTGCGGGTCAGCAAACATATCTTGCGCATTGTAGATTGGCCCACCGGGCACGCGCGCCTGTTCCAACAATTGCAAAATTTCATCGGCATCTTTACTCATGCACCATGCCGCCAATGCATTATCAATCTCCAATTCGTGGGCAACACGCCCTGCATTATTAGCCATGCGCGGATCATTGGCCATTTCCGGATGACCGGCAATTTCCATCAAACGCTGAAAGATCGAATCACCATTGCCACCAATCACTACGTATTTACCATTTTTGCAGCGATAGGTATTGGTAGGCACAATGCCCGTCACCGTGGTGCCGGAAGGCTCGCGACCGGAAAATTCCGGCACCACGGCTTCCATTAAATTAAACATAGATTCATAGAGGGCAACATCTACCACCTGCCCTGCGCCGTTTTCATTTCGCTCGCGCTCCAATAAAGCCAATGCGATACCAAGCGCTGCGTGAATGCCAGAAATCGTATCGCCAATGCTCAGATTAGGTCGCACCGGTGCTTGATCGGGAAAACCATTTACATAGCGAAAACCACTCATACCTTCGCAGACAGAGGCAAAACCCGGTTTGCTGGCATAGGGGCCTGTTTGACCGTAACCGGAAATGCGCGCATATACCAGCTTGGGATTCGTTTTTTTAATCTCGTCGGGCCCCAGCCCCCAATTTTCCATCACCCCTGGGCGGAAGTTTTCGATTACCACATCGGCGCTATCCATCAATTGTCGCGCAATGTGTTGGCCTTCCGCTTTTTTTAAATCCAGCGTGATACTTTTTTTATTGCGCCCGATACTACGCCACCAATGCGATGTGCCATTTTCCAATACCCGCCAACCGCGAATAGGATCACCCTCCGGCGGCTCGATTTTTATTACTTCCGCACCGAAATAACCAAGCATACAGCCCGCAAAAGGCCCAGCGAGTAACTGGCCGATTTCGATTATGCGAATGCCATCGAGAGGGCGACGAGCCTGCGAAGAGTTAATCATTTATTTTCACCTTACAAAGTGCTCACTCTAAGTTAAGAATAATTTTCCCTATATGTTGATTCGATTCCATACGCATATGTGCAGCGGCAACCTGCGCAAAAGGAAATACTGAATCAATCACCGGCTCAATAGTTTTGTTGTTTAATTGTGGCCAGACTTTCTCTTCCAGCTCGCGGGCAATCGCGGCTTTGGTTGCTGTGGATTGAGCGCGCAGTGTGGAGCCAGTCAAGGTGAGCCGCTTTAACATCAAGGGCATAAAATCCACTTGGGCTTTGCTGCCCTGCAAAAAGGCGATATTCACGATACGACCCTCTTTTGCAGCGGCCGAAATATTGCGCTGGATAAAATCGCCA
>CAXAVL010000034.1:0-26601 GCA_963971905.1 uncultured Cellvibrio sp. | reverse complement strand
CAAACGTTTCATGCCTTCGGTATTATCAATCGGGCCGGGAATAATGGAATTAATGCGAACACCTTCCGCGCCCCACTCCAAACACAGAGTGCGAGTAATCATATCCACCCCCGCTTTTGCAGCGCACACATGGCTTTGCCCCGCCATCGGAATTTCTGCTTGTGGTGCCGATATATTGATAATCGATGCGCCCGGTTTTTGCAGATGCGGATAAACCGCCTGCATCACATGAAAAGTGCCAAGCAAATCAATTTCAATCACCGAGCGAAATCCATTGGGTGACATACCCATCGCTAGTGCGGGAAAATTTCCCGCCGCGCCCGACACAACCACATCCAGTTTTCCCCATGCAGCCGCAATCTCGGCTACACCATTTTTTACCGCCTCTACTTCGCGGACGTCAGCGGCAAAACCGCGAGCATCCACAGCACCACAATTTTTTAAGGATGCAATAGTGTCGTCCACCTTGTCCTGTGTGCGGCTCACCACAGCAACACGCGCGCCAGCTTTCGCAAAGGTTTCTGCAATACCGCGATTGATGCCACTGGTACCACCCACGACAAGCACATTTTTATTTTTGAAATCAAACGGAGTATTCATAAGATTTTCTCAGGGTATTTTTATTAAAAGCGGGAAAAATCCGGTGCACGCTTTTCAAAAAAAGCAGTCACTGATTCTTTGCATTCATCCGATGCCAAGCCCGCCGCGAAACCGGCATATTCCGTACTTAGTGAGGAATCCACGGCTAGGCTGGTCGCCGCACGCAACAAGGCTTTGGTGCGGCGTACGGCGCCCGGCGGCTGCAACGCAAGGCGGGCGATTTTTGCGCACGCAAACTCCGTTAACTCCACCTCGGGAACCGCTTGAGTAACCAAACCTAATGCAGCTGCTTCGGCGCCAGAAAAAGATTCACCCAATAAAAACAACTCCGCTGCTTTTTGTTGACCCACTAAACGCGGCACCAAATAACTGCTGGCATACTCCGGACACAAGCCCAAATTGACAAACGGCAGTTGCAGGCGCGCATCGTTTGCGGCGTAGACCAAATCGCAATGCAGCAACATGGTCGTACCAATCCCCACAGCGTGGCCACGCACCACTGCAACAACGGGCTTGCTGCAATAACGCAAAGCATCCATAAAGCGCACCACCGGATGCTTCTCATGAATCTCCGGTTCATTCATAAAATCCATCAGATCATTGCCACTAGTAAAAAATTCATCGGTGCCCGTTAATACCACCACGCGCACCTCGTTATCGCCATCGGCGGCTTTAATCAAATCGGCCAAGGCGCCATACATGGCAAGGGTCAGGGCATTCTTTCGTTCAGGACGATTAAAGCTCAGAGTGAGGACACGGTTTTCAAGCTGGGTGAGAATCTGGGGAATAGGGCTAGTTATCATTATCGGTTCCTTCATAGGGGTCGTTAATGGAAATTGGAACAAGCTGGATAAAAGAGTCGTATGAGTATAGACAAACTCACCCAGTATGCGCAGCGAGGCCGCACAAACCTATAAAAGATGGCATCGCCCACCCTCGGCGGGTACAATTCCAGCCCTTATTTCTTCAGCCTTTAGCGATTCCCTTACTTTATGAATATCCGCGAATTACTTAATCAGAAAGTCCTGTCTGCCATGGCCGCTGTAGGCGTTCCCGCTGGCTTACCCGCATTAATTGCCCCAGGTAAAAAAGCTGGTTTTGGCGATTATCAAGCCAACTGCGCCATGGGCGCGACTAAAGCCATGAGCACTAACCCGCGCGAACTGGCCGGTAAAATCGTCGCTGCACTGGAATTGGATGGCATTGCCGAGAAACTGGAAATTGCTGGCCCCGGTTTTATCAATATCGATCTCAACCCCGAGTGGTTAGGTGAGCAAATTGCCAAGGCACAAGCGGATGTGCGCCTGCAGGTTGAGCAGGTTGCTGCACCACAAAATGTGGTGATCGACTATTCCGGCCCCAACCTCGCCAAAGAAATGCATGTAGGCCATTTGCGCTCCACCATTATCGGTGACGCCCTCGCCCGCCTGCTCGAGTTCCAAGGCCACAATGTCATTCGCCAAAACCACGTGGGCGATTGGGGCACACAATTTGGTATGTTAATTGCCGAGCTTGAAGAACAATTGGGAGCCAAGGGCGATGAAGCCATGGCACTCAAAGATTTAGAAGTGTTTTACCAACAAGCCAAAAAACATTTTGACGATGACGAAACCTTCGCCAATAAAGCGCGCGAATATGTAGTGCGTTTGCAATCCGGCGATGCACAGATGTTAAAACTCTGGGAGCAGTTTAAAACCATCTCCCTGCATCACAGCACCGAAATTTATCAGCAGCTCAACGTCACCCTAAAAGATAGCGATGTGCGCGGTGAAAGTTTTTACAACAATGATCTCGCACCTGTTGTAAAAGAACTACAAGAACAAGGTTTGGCCGTTGAGAGCGACGGAGCGCAAGTTGTATTTCTGCAAGAACTCGCCGATAAAGAAGGCAATCCATCGCCGATGCTAATTCAAAAACAAGGCGGAGGATTTTTGTACGCCACCACTGATTTGGCGGCACTGCGTTACCGCATAAAAACGCTTAACGCTAATCGCATTATGTATTTTATTGATGCGCGTCAGTCATTGCATATGCAGCAAGTATTTACTCTCTCACGCAAAGCAAAATTTGTGGACGAATCAGTGAGCCTTGAACACTTGGCCTTCGGCACAATGATGGGCAGTGACGGAAAACCCTTTAAAACCCGCACCGGCGGCACAGTAAAACTCGCCGAGTTGTTGACTGAAGCCGTTGAACGCGCAACTGCTTTGGTAAGCGAAAAAAATCCCGAACTTAGCGCCGGCGAAGTTGCAGAAATTGGCCGCAAGGTCGGCATAGGCTCAGTAAAGTACGCCGATTTGTGTAAAACGCGCACCAACGATTACGTATTTAGCTGGGAATCCATGCTCAGTTTTGAAGGTAATACTGCGCCCTATTTGCAATACGCCTTTACCCGCGTACAAAGTATTTTCCGCAAAGCCGGTGTTACACCTGAATCGATCACTAGCGCGATTTTAATTGGCACCGAACAAGAAAAAACCCTCGCGATCAAACTGCTACAATTCAGTGAAGTATTAGATCAAGTCGCACGGGAAGCCATGCCTCATTTGCTCTGTACTTATTTATATGAAATCGCCAGTTTATACATGACCTTCTACGAAGCCTGCCCCATCCTTAAAGATGGTGTCGCACCAGAATTGCGCGACAGTCGTTTACGCTTGTGTCATTTGGTGGCAAAAACCATTGCACAAGGGTTGGATTTGTTGGGTATTGAAGTAATGGAGAAGATGTAATCATCACAAATAACGTGCGCCACCTTTTACCATGCACCCTAGATCCAACCCATTTAAATAGCGCACTTTTCGTTCAACTGCATCCTCCCATTGCTATGGGCAGGATGCATCAAAATAAACACGCAGAGATAGCTAACACATTGTTAAGGACTGGATTTGCCAGACCGTAAGATAACCTGTATAAGTTATTCATTTATAATGGATATAGAGTTATCTTTTTGATTTTGTCATTTAACGTCACCCTCCACTTTATTAATCATCATCTGCATCTCGAAAACCTCAATTATCACGCTCGATTGCACTGAATTACTTATTACAGAGAGAGATCATGAACGTCATTTCGCGCAATAATCTTCAAATCATCGGTGAAGGACCGATGGTCATTGTCTTTGCACATGGTTTTGGCTGCGACCAAAATATGTGGCGTTACTTAACTCCTGAATTCCAAGATCGTTTTACCATCGTATTATTTGATTTAGTGGGCAGTGGAAAATCAGATCTCAGCGCTTATGACTTTCAAAAGTATGCTTCTCTAAACGGTTACGCCTCAGATTTAATTGAAATTTTTAATGCAGTTACCGATAAGCCAGTGATTTTCGTTGGACATTCAGTCAGTGCCATGATTGGTTTAATTGCATCTGTACAGGCGCCGGAAAAATTTCTCTGCCAGATCATGATTGCCCCTTCTCCTTGTTACATTAACGATGGTGATTATATCGGTGGTTTTTCCCGTGCCGACATTGAAGAACTTTGTGACACCATCGACAGCAATTACCTCGGCTGGTCCAGCTCTATGGCACCTGCCATTATGGGCGCACCGGAACAACCTGAGTTGGGAATTGAATTAACTAACAGCTTTTGCAGAACGGACCCCGAAATCGCCAAACATTTTGCGCGAGTTACATTTTTATCTGAT
Source organism: uncultured Cellvibrio sp. (assembly GCA_963971905.1). GTDB lineage: Bacteria > Pseudomonadota > Gammaproteobacteria > Pseudomonadales > Cellvibrionaceae > Cellvibrio. The sequence continues at coordinate 22,353 of CAXAVL010000034.1, read as the reverse complement.
CATCGCGATGCACTACCCAAATCGGTTACGCCCACTTTAATTCTTCAATGCAGTGATGATTTCATCGCTCCCTGTAGCGTGGGCGAATATATGCAAAAACAAATGTCTAACGCCGAATTATGCTACATCAATAACGTAGGCCATTGCCCCCACCTGAGTGCGCCAGATGAAAGCACGAAGACAATTGTGAGCTATCTGAAAAAATACTTTTATTGATGTATGTAGACAGTGGACACTATTCCAGATCTTTCGTCATCTTTTGAATTCGCTGCTTGTGGGTTAGTCACAACCGATATGAACGGAACCATTCGACGAACCAATTCTACATTTTGCAATTGGCTGGACTTTAGCGCACATGAATTAGTAGAAAAAAAGAAAATTCAAGATTTTTTTACGGTAGGCGGGCGATTTTTTCATCACACTCACTGGGCCCCCCTATTGCAGCTACAAGGCTCCGTGGCAGAAATACTGATGGATTTGGTGAATAAAAAAGGCGAGCGAATACCCATGCTTATTAACGCCGTTCGCCAAAAACATGGCGATACTCATTTTGATCATCTCGCTTTTTTTATCGCTACCGACCGGAAGAAGTACGAGCGCGAACTATTAACTGCACGAAAAAACGCCGAAATATCCCTTACATCGCTAAAACAAACTCAAAAAGAACTCCGCGAAAGTCGTGATTTATTGAGCATTGCAATCTTGAGTGCGCAAATGGGAGTCTGGTCAAAAGATCTTACAACCAAACAAGTTTGGTGGAGCCCGGAACTCCTACAATTAACTGGCTTTAGTCCGCAGAGTTTTGGCAGCCATACTGATGCGTTCCAACAACTCATACACACGGATGACCTTTTTCATTTTACAACTGAATTAGAAAAATCAATTTCAAACAGAATCGATTTCAGCGTCCAATTTAGACTCAAACACGCAGCTGGAAATTGGCTCAGCATGGAGTGTCGCGGGCATGCAACATACACGGAAACAGGCGCAGCACTGTCAGTTTTCGGTATCGCTATTGATATTTCAGAGCGTAAAGCCGCCGAACAAAAACTATACGAATTAAACCAACAACTAAAAATAGCCGATCGCCGCAAAGATGAATTTCTTGCAACTCTCGCCCATGAATTACGCAACCCTTTAGCACCCATGCGCAATATACTGGAAATAATGCGAACTAAAGAGGCTCAAGACCCATTTCTCCACTGGTCTCGTAACATTCTTGAGCGCCATGTATTGCAAATGACGCATTTAGTTGACGACTTAATGGAGGTCTCACGTATATCCCAAGGGCGCCTGGAGTTGCGTAGGCAGAAATTGGATATCACCGACCTCGTTCAACACGCCGTTGAAACCTCATACGCACTGATGGAAAAATCCAACCATACGTTTACAGTGATTAAACCGGAAACACCAATCATCATTGATGCGGATTCCACAAGAATAATCCAAATTATCTCCAATCTATTAAATAACGCGGCTAAATATACCCCCGAGGGGGGCGCCATTAGCCTACGCGCGTTTCAAGAAGGAACTGAGGTCGTCTTATCAGTACTTGATTCAGGTATTGGTATACCGCCCGAACAACTCTCTAACGTGTTCGGTATGTTTTCGCAACTCACACCAGCCCTTGAACGTTCTCAAGGTGGGTTAGGTATTGGTCTAGCATTAGTTCAAGGGCTAGTAGAGCTACACGGAGGAAGCATTATTGCGCGCAGCGAGGGCGAAGGGAAAGGTAGTGAATTTATTGTTCGACTCCCCATTGCTGAGTCCGCCCCGGAAACATCCATCATTCCTGAAAATGCAACTGTAACGCTGATGACAAATAAAAAGATTTTAATTGTTGATGATAATACAGATGCAGCTGACAGCCTTTCAATGCTACTAGAATTAACTGAACATAAAACGCGTGTAGCTTATACTGGCACCAGTGGTATTAGTATTGCAGAAGAGTTTTTACCCGATGCAATTTTACTGGATATAGGTTTACCCGACATCAATGGTTACGAAGTTGCCCGCCGTATCCGACAACAACCTTGGGGTGAAAAAATATTGATTGTTGCCGCCACCGGCTGGGGTCAAAGCAAAGACAAAGAACTCGCTAAAGATGCAGGCTTTAACGGTCACTTAACCAAACCAATTGATATTAAAATACTGACTGCCCTGCTCAACGAGATCGGCACATAAACCGTGGATTAAAAATCAGCGCTAATATCCCACTGGATTCTTAATAAACTCCCACACTATCTTGCATCCAACACTCCAACTCCCTGCCCGCTTTTTCGCGACTACTGATATCTCATCAAGTTTATTACGATCATATAAATTTCCGTTAAATATGACCGATTCAATTGCCAGCGTATTGCGAATATCATTTAAAGGATTTTGATTTAACAGAATCAGATCCGCGAACATGCCTGGAGCAACAGCACCATACTGTTCTTGCAAGCCAAAATATTCAGCAGGTAATACTGTCGCTGCACGCAATGCCTCGACAGGTGTAAGACCTGCCATTACCAATTGCTCTAATTCATCGTGTACAGTGATTCCAGCAACAATATAATCTGTTCCCACTAATACTTTTACCCCCGCGCGATGAGCAGCACCCGTTAGCTCAAGACCTTTATGATAAAAATCACGATAGGTCTGTCGTGCTATCGGTGACGGATCTTCACTAATAACCTTATTAACATCCTCAAGCCATTGCCATTTCATTAATGGATGCAGATAACGCAGAATTGGATCTTCCAGAATAAGCGCATCCTCACCATAGGCATCCACGCGACGAGTGAGATGTGTTGGTACATACCAAGTACCTGATTCTTTCATCGCTGAAAAAATTGCGGCGGCCATCTGCGGGTCATGCTGATCCAACATTTGACGACGATCTTCGCTCCATGCTCCTTTGGCAACCGATTCACGCAACGCAGCACTGCCCGGAAAAGATTCATGCAAAATAAATCGTGCATGCTCGATACTTTTTTGATGCTTCGCCACTTCAATTGCACTGATCGCAAGCGGGCGATGCCCGACCACATCGACACCCACCTTTTTCGCTTCATCTACCAATGCAAAATAAACCTCAGGGGCAATGTAATTGTAGACTTTGATTGCATCGACCTTGCCCGAATAATAGCGGACAAATTCCCTCGCCTGCTGCTCCGTAGCAACGCCAAAAAAATCTGGCAATCCTTTAATTTTCTTATGGATTCCGGGGCCGTTTACATGCCAGCTTGCTATGCCTTGTATGCGCGGCCCCACCAATTGATCATTATTCGCCTGTGCAGTCCAGCGTTTGAAATCTTCTGGGCACGCGGCAAAGGGGTCATTCGCTTTAGGGCAACTCGCCATATCCCTGACATTAGTAACGCCGTAGCCGATATAGAGCGGCATATCCAAAAGCGGCGTTACTTTATAAACATGGGTATGCATATCCCATAATGCGGGCATCAAAAAACGATTTTCCCCATCGACACGAATAGCATTTTGAGGAAGCTCAATCTCATCAACTGAACCAACAATCTGGATACGTTTTTGATCAATTAACACTGTTTGATTAGACAGGATCACACCAGCGGCGACATCGACAACCGAGGCATTCACTATTGCAACTGGAGCGTTCGTTTTAATGGCATCCACTGTCGCGATTGGCCAAAACACTCCAACAGCAAAAAGTACAAACAACAGCAGTATCAACATAAGCAAATATAAAAGTGCCTGTCTTAACATCCTAAGCATCATTGACTACATCCTTTTGGTTCTTTTTCATTATGGAGATAAGCCGTCAAAACTTCACAATATAGTGAATAGCAACACCCTACCCGCACCAAGAGCTTGAAGCAAGAGCGAAAATGTAATCTAATCCAGCTATACACAAGTGTGGCGAAGCCTATGCTCGGCTGCGACTAACCACCTATTCTTACTTGGCGACATTCGGTCATATTTACCTCAGTCCATAATAATGATTCCGTATTTACGGAGGTAAAAATGAAACTATTAAGCACAATTCTTGCGATCGTATTACTGTTGCTATCGGCGCGTTACGGCGTGCTCTATTTGGATCAGCAAACTCTGCTTCAACAATTAGCTCAGCAACGGGCAGATTTTGATGCGCGCTTGCAGCTAGAACGCGACAACCATCAAAAAGCAATTAATGACTTGCAGGATTTTATTGCCTTTGGTCAAACGGCGCTGCCCGCCACTAATAAAATAGCTGCTGCCAACTCCAATGCAACAACCACAACTAGTGCATTTGTGAGTATTCAACAAGAAAACCTTAAACGAACACTGGAAAAAAAATATGCGCTGCTTATGTCAAAATTGGCGCTCGCAGGATATGCACGCAGTGAACTGCAGGAACTACTACTGCAGCGTGAGCAAATTTTAGGGGCGAGCAGCATAGGTTATTACTCGTCACAAGCCGACACCGAAGAAGCTATTCGCAAACAGCAAGAGAGCCTGGCCGAGATTGATAGAAAAATTGCCCAGCTGCTCAACTCACCAGAAGACAGAAAAACCTATGAACTGCTCAAAGACTCAGCCTACGAGCAATATCAAATGAACAATTTTTTTGATCAGTTACAGGCCGAATCACCTATCCCAAGCGAAAATCGCGAAGCGCTGCTACTGAGTAAATTAGAGCAAAAGCAAGAGTTTAATCGCTATTTGGAAACCACTGGGCAAACCATCGCCAACGCAACAGCGGCAGAAAAACCATTTTTAATTGAAAAGGCACATGAAGCCTTGCATGACTATAAAGACAATTATCTCAACACTGCTCGGGCCACCTTAACTGAAGCGCAATACGATGCGCTGCGTGAACACGAACAAAAACACTTTAATGAAATGTGGGAAAGCTTGAAGGCGGGATGGGGCGCACAGTAGCATTGAGTAACGCATATTTTATAACCCTCTCTGTTGCCAGAGAGGGGCTACTGATTTTTGCGAGCCGATTATTGTTTGTTCATTATTATAAAAAAATCAGAAAGCCGTAACATCTGACTTGCTAACATCGCAGTATGCAGTGTTCCAGTACTCGCCATACTTGGTAGACTCGCTACCTTTTTGAACGCCCTGGAACTCTTCACACACTTTTGGTGAGCCAGATTTGTAACCTTTAATTTTCAGATTGCGAATCGTTGCTTTATCACCAAAATTACGGTTCACTCCCGCGATGCTACCAATGGTTCCATCAATTGTGACATTGTTGATAACCACATAACGTGGGCCGCCATTGCTTGAACAATTACCGCAAGAGCGCCACAATTTTCCATTCACACCCTTGGCAGTAAACCCATTGGTAATTTCAAAGGTACTGTTTTTGGAATTGTGCTGGAAAACTTTATCGGGTTTTGAGCCTGGGGAGTTACTAGTGTTGTTGTACGCAGAACCGCCTGAAATAGTGAATTTAGTACCACTACTCAATAGCGAAGCTGCATCTTCACAAATATCTTCCCACACCACATTCTCTGCACGACAAGCACCGCTCGTACAGTGAATCCCATCAGCACCGCCACTACCAGCAATGCGCACATTTTTAATGGTCGCATTTTTCAAGGTAATAACAGGTGGCTGTCCTTCTGCGTCGCCGGGGCAAGTCAGACCGATAGTCTTGCCACCGCAATCGACGGTTTTGTTCTCAATTACCGCTCCGGCTTTACACTCAGCACTACCGCCGGTTGAACCCGAACTGGATGCAACAGACGAACTGGTGGACGACACTCCGGTACCGCTGGAAGGAATCGAACACTCTTTTACTGATTTAGCAGGAATCGGATCAGAACCAAAAGTAGCTACACTACAACTAAACGAACCATTTAGCACTTTGTACACAAACTTGTCGTCCGCACCAAACGCAACATTAGTTGCCTTAGATACAGAACAAGTTTCGCCAATCTTGCAGATGGTGGTATAGCCACTCGGACGATTGGCTGCCAAAACAGCGGCAGAAGCACCAATCAATACGGTTGTTATCATTATTTTTTTTAACATACTAAAAACTCCTAACTCCAGAGAATAGAGAGGAGCAGATTTTGCAAATCGCGTACTACCAATGTATGCATGATGAACACACTCCACTGACCGCGAAGAACATAAACTGCTGGTTTATGCCCGCAAAAATCCTAGCCCGATTAGAATATCTAGCTTCTAGATACATGTAAATATGATTTATCAGTAGGAATTTAATAAATTTATTGGTAACTTAGCTAAACGCAAATTAGATCTCCTTGAGACATAAGGTTTTCAAAAAAATAAACGCGCACCACGGCAGTGGCATTCTTATTACCTGTATTGATTAACAACTTCAAACACGCAACTTTCCGCTACCAATCGTAACAGCGGGCCGTTTTTTATCGCCTAAAAAATTATCCTATTTTATGAAAACCACTTCACCATTGCTGAAAACATTAAAAACCATTTTTTTGGGACTATTCCTTAGCTGCTTTCTTACGCTATGGGGCTGCGAAAAAAATAATCCGCCTATAAACACAGCCAAGATTGATACAAACCAACAAAACACCACCGTCATCCAGCATTTACAGGTGCAAAACCCTGCTTTTTTTGCCGCTTTATACAATGAGGAGCAGGTTTTTATTTCCGGCAGCGACGGCACAATAATTCAGGCTGACATAAACCTAGCTGCCACAAAAACGATTCAATGGAGCGCAGTAAAAACGCAGTCGAGCGATAACATTCTTGCCATCGCAAGCGCTCCAAACAATGCCCAACTTGTTGCAGTGGGCGAAAATGGATTGATCCTCCATTCAACTAAGCAGGGTAAAAACTGGCAAAGAAAAATTAGCCATACCGACAAAAAATTAACAGCAGTTACATTTGACTCGGCGCACCAAACCTGGATCGCTGGTGGCGACCAAGGTGTGCTGTTACGCGGCACAACAACCGATACTGAATGGACAAAAATCGATACTCGCCACAATGCCAATCTGAGCAATATCTATTATTTAGCAGAGCAAAAAATACTTGCCGCAATTGGAGAAAATGGCCTGTTGATGCTATCGCGGGATGGCGGAAACCAATGGCAAACGATCGCCCTACCCACTTCTGCTGCACTCATAAAACTGGCTGCGATAGATCGCACAATCATAATTGCCTGTGCAGATGGCACCTTGTTGCGCAGTGAGAAAGACTGGGAAGACTGGCAGCTAATTAACACTGGCAGCTCGGCTTATCTCACTGATTTACTTTATGATGCGGCACACAACACTCTGCTGGTTATATCTGCCGAGGGTGAAATTATTATTTCCGATAATGGCGGAAAAACATGGGCACCAGTGGCCGATACTAATGAATACCTCACCGATATATTGGCACTAAAAAATTCAGAAAAACTAATTGTCGCCGGAGCAAACGGCACTCAATTAATATCTGATAATGGCGGCCGCACCTGGAGCAAGCTCCCGCCCTTAACGTCGGCAAGTATCCATGGGCTTATTGATATAGGTAATCGACGCGTCGTCGCCTACGGCGAGGGCGGCCTGTTGATGCAATCAGATAATGCGGGTGAAAACTGGCAACTTGTTCATGCACCAGTTACCGGTTTTGTACATCAACTAATTCAACTCACTACCGGCAATTGGCTAGCTGTAGGTGCCAAAGGTTTGTTACTGACTAGCAACAATCAAGGGCAAGATTGGCAACCTATTGATTCAGCACAACAATCTAGCGATTATTTTTTCTCAATTATTCGCGATAAAAAAACTGACGCACTGATTACTGCTGGCCCACCTGGTACAGTGTTAACATCTAATGATCAAGGCCAAAGTTGGCATGTTCGCTTTTCACTGGGCGATATTAATCAAGGCTATTTCCACCAATTATTGAGCAATGACAAAGGTACCATCGTCGCGCTCGCCGGCCCAGGCAACACTCACTATTCTCACAATTCAGGTACAATCTGGGCGGCAAGCGAACACGACAACAATAAACATTTATTTGCCGGAATCTACGACGCAACACATCGCCAATTTGTCGCTATCGGGCAAGCGGGAGCGATTCAAATTTCACAGGACGGAAAAAAATGGACAAGTATAACCGCCCATATCAGCAAAAATTTACACGCGATTTATTCCACTAAAAGCACAGTTTGGATTGGTGGCGAGGAAGGATTACTGCTGCGCTCGAACACTGCGGGATCAACCTGGGAAACCATTAATACCAATACCCGGCATACAATTCTCAGTATTGTTGCATTGCGCAGTGGCACACTGCTCGCAACTGGCAATAATGGTTTGATTTTGCGCTTGGCCAATTCTGCTAGCGAGTGGCAAATTATTGCTAATCCCACCCAGGATGTCTTACGCAAACCTGTGCAAGACCCTGCAACCGAGATTATTTATCTCGCCAGCCGGAGCGGCGCCATTCTTTACTCCAGAGATGATGGCCAACATTGGGCTACAATGGAACCTATTACTCAAGCATCCATTAAAACATTGGCGATAGATTCCGCGAGCAACGCCTTGCTAGGTGGCGGTGAACGCCTGGTGAGAATCCCACTGCTCAATCCCGAATAAAAACGGCAGTATTTTTATAGCTACACCGATAAAAATCTATTGATAACAGGCATATCATGAAAAAAAGTATCTGCAAAATTAGCACAACATCTATTGCAACACTGCTCTTTACGCTGAGTGCCTGCCAAAATACTGTTTATACATTACAGCCACCCTCACCATCCGCCCAGCTAACCGGGGTGGCATTTGAACAAAGGCCGCTGGCTAATGCACAGATACAATTAGTGGATTCGCAGGGCAAACAGTTGCATACGACTAGCGATGAATCCGGGCGCTACACGTTATCTTTAAACGGTATTACTGCCCCCCTACTGCTTTCAATAGTTGCTGAAGGTAAACCAGAGGATTGCAATCAAAATGCAACGCTGCGCCCTATTTGTATGGCAGCGGTTATAGACAGCTTTTCTACCGATCAGCAACAAGTCGGCAACATTAATCCGCTCACTGATCGCATTGTTTCTGATGTTGCGGTTGCGCAAGGGTTTATCGGCCCACAACAATGGGTAAACAGCAAAACCATAAAATCACTCAATACAGCCCAATTACACACAGCGCAAACTGAGTTGCGCAAAGGGTTTAAAAAAGCATTACAACAAGCAGGCATTAAAGATGCGAATCACTTTAATCCTGCCACTTACCCAATGCAGAAAAATGATGGCCTAGCAGAACTTCTATCTCTCCTGCACCACAACCGTAATTACGATAACAATACCGGTGAAACTGGCCATGCCACACTGAGCGACATCAGTTTTCGCCCTATCGTCGGATTAAAAGCAGATGGCATTTACGAAACGTTTGATTTTAATCGGGCGCAGCAAGAGCGGCAAAAAATCCTATCCGCGCAAAAGCGTATTTTTGTTGTAGGTGATTCAACCTCAGCGGTGTACGAACAGCTACGTTATCCACGAATGGGCTGGGGCCAAGCATTTGCCGCACAGTTTAAATCAGACAGCGACGTGCAAGTAATTGTCGGTTCACGCTCCGGCCGCAGCTCGCGGGATTTTTATAATGGCCGTTGGTTCGCGCAAATGGAGCCATTGATTCAGCCAGGCGATTATGTATTTATTAACCACGGTCACAACGACCAAAATTGCGACTCCAGCAAACCGGTGCGCGGCGCGGCAGATGTAAAAAATCTCTGCACCTACCCCAACAACAGCGAAGGCCAACCACAATATCCCAATGCACAAGCTGAACTTTCGTTTCAACATTCACTGGAGCGCTATATAACAATCGCGCGCGAACGCGGCGCAAAGCCAATTTTATTTACACCGACTACGCGCATCAAGAATGCGCAGGGTCAACAAGCCACACCAGTGGTGCACAGCCATTTCACCAAACAAAATACAAACAATGGTTATTTATTTACTGGAGATTATACGCAAACGATTAAAGACACTGCCACCGCTAACGCAGTGCCGCTAATCGATCTGGAAGCGGCGAGTATTGAATTTGTTAATGGATTAGCCGCTGGTGAGTGGAAAAACTATTGGCTGGTGGTTGATCCCGCCATCAATCGTTTTTATGCCAATAATGTTGCTGGTAGCAAGCAAGCGCCCGATGGCACACACTTTCAACAAAATGGCGCTGAGATAATGGCGGGGTTAGTAGCGAAAGAAATTAAAGCCAACAAAGAATTAAAAAAATTAGCGGAATACTTAAAGTAGTTACGTTCACTGGCTACTTAACAGCACATCTATTTTATGTAAATGTGTTATTAGAGAGGAAGATGGCAATTTCAATACAGAAAAATATTGCTCTGCCATAGGTGCAATACCGCAATTACCCGGTAGTTGCATTTTCTGCTCGATCATAAAATACATACGCGGCAAAAATATAAATTGCAGCCATTGCGGAAAGCTCATGGTATCAACTGCAAACGGCTGTTCACTTACCAGCGCCTCTGCCGGCATCATTTCCGCATCCCAGAGTTGCAATTCGCGCAGTTCTTTTTCAACATCGATTAAAAGTTCAGCAACGGCAATATAAATGTTGTTCATCGGATTCTGTGATCTGTGCTATTGAGCATTGTTGGGCATCGCTGCGCTCAGCACCAAGCTACAATTATTTATGAATAACCTGGGTAAACGGCGGCAGCGAATTTAAAATCGCCTTGCCGTAACGTTTGGTAATGATTCTACGATCCAGCAAGCTAATTTTTCCGGTATCACTTTCCGTGCGCAACAACCGCCCGCAAGCCTGGATTAATTTAAGCGATGCATCGGGCACGGTGATTTCCATAAAAGCGTTGCCACCGCGCGCTTCAATCCATTCGGACAGCGCCGCTTCAATCGGATCATCCGGCACCGCAAAAGGCAACTTGGCGATAATTACATGAGTGCAATACTTGCCAGGCAAATCCACACCCTCGGCAAAACTTGCCAAACCAAACAACACACTGCCGCGCCCGTCATCGATTCGCTTTTTATGTTGAACCAGCATTTCCTGTTTGGAACTATCACCCTGAATCAAAATAATTTCGCGCAGGTCATCAGGCATATCCTCAAACACATCGAGCATTTGTTTGCGCGATGAAAACAACACCAAACTGCCTGCATCCGGATCAATTAAATTGGGCAAGTCATCGATAATAGCGAGCGTATGCACATCGGCATTGGTTGCCTCAACCGCTGCGGCGGGAATTTCCAGTGTCGCCTGCTGAAAATTAAACGGGCTAGGCACCACTTGATAGTGCGCATCATTCGGCGTGCCTGCACGCATTTGAAAGCGGTGAAAATTACCCAATGCGGTTAACGTAGCGGAAGTAATCACCGCGCCACAAGCTTTTTCCCATAAGCTGTATTCAAGGGTTTTTGCTGCAACTATAGGGCTGGAGCAGACCTCCAAATCCATATTGCCGCTGCTATCAACTGGCGTTAACCAGCGCGCTTTAGGCACCGATGACGTTTTATCAGGAGTGTCAAAACTGGCCCACAAATCGCGATTGGCATCAGCGCGCGCTTGCCATGCACCGAGAATTGGATAGTGATTTTCCAAATCAATTTTGGGCACTGGGCAGTGGGCATCTTCCATCGCCTCGTTTAGTTCGTCGCACATTTTTTTGAGCAGTTCACTCAAACGATCAAAACCTTTGTATAACTCTACGCAGGGAATAATTAAATCGGGTTGGATAACACCATTTTCAAAGCGATAGTGGGATTGGCGATCATCAAACGCGATGGATTGCGCAAGCTGTTCAAACACGGGATACAACTGATCCAAACGCTGCTTGCAGTCAATTAATGCGGCAGGAAGTTGTTCACCGTAGCGATCCACATTGCCCGCACCGCTAATCACACCCAGCATAGCGCCAAGGGATTTATTGCATTGATCCAACCATTTGCTGGTGGAAAGCATGCGGCTGTGATGAGCAAAATGATTAAGCGCTTTTTGCGGTAGATGATGACCTTCATCAAATACGTAAATTGTATCCTCCGGCGCGGGCAAAATTGCACCGCCACCGAGAGCGAGATCGGCGAGCACCAGATCGTGATTGGTGACAATACAATCGACCGAGTGCATTGAATCGCGCGCTTTAAAAAAACTGCACGCCGATACATTCGAACAGCGGCGCCCGGTGCATTGGCGATGGTCGGTGGTAATTATTTGCCACTCGTTTTGCTCCAGCGCTTGTGGCCAGGTATCGCGCTCACCGTTCCACTTGTTTCCGGCCAGGGCATCCATCATTGATTGATAGAGTTTAATACCTATTGCAGATACGCTGGGCAGTTCATCTTCATACAATGCACGGGTGGGATTGCTGCCGCTTTCGTATTCCGCAATCACATTATCGAGTTTGCTTAAACACAAATAACGGCCACGCCCCTTCGCCAGCGTGAACGAAAATGACAAACCGCTGTTGCGATGCAACTCGGGTAAATCTTTATTAACAATTTGTTCTTGCAGCGCCACGGTTGCGGTAGACACCACTAGTTTTTTGCCCAAGGCTTTTGCCATGACAATCGCGGGCAATAGATAAGCGATGGTTTTACCGGTGCCCGTACCCGCCTCTACGACACAGATATGGCCACCGGCGCGCTCAACAATTTCGCGGTGATTTTCGTCATCCAAGCTAATGCTGCCGAGGGTTTTAGCAATTTCGGCAATCATTAATTTTTGGCCGTAACGGGAGGTTAAGCCCTTGTTCTCCAAAAATTGGCTGTACGCACTTTGAATTTGTTTTTTGAGCGCATCAGTTAGCATTAGCGATTTTACTCACCACAGCATTGGCATAAATGCCTAAGGCAATTTCACGCTGACCGTTGGGGATTGCATTCATGCGCAACTCAAATTCCGCTTTTTCGGCGCGCAATTTGGTTGGGTCATAAGTTACATTTTCAGCACCATACGTTACCGCAGGCACTTTGCCGTGCAGCATTTCGTAGGCAAAACAGTTGGTCGCGTGCAATACATAATTACCGAGAATTTGGTGATCCAATGCCGCCATTAATTCGTCGGTATCCGCGTAATCGCCATCGAGTACATCGCCAAAGGCCAAATGCACATTACCTTTGTTACCACCAATACCCAAGGCAATACTTTTAACATCTTCGTGTTCTTCTTTTTGATAAGAACCTTCGGTGCGCTGCAAATATAATTCACGCGCTTTAGCCGCGTCGCAGGGGTCAAGCTCATAAGAAATCGACACAGGAACTATGCGCAATTTGCGCAGATAATCCCCCAGAGTTTCAGTTTTAGGTTTGTTGAGCGCAATCATGCCCAACACGGCAGAGTTAGTTTTATCGCAGCCATCTTTTGCGCGACCTTCACGCTGGGCGATCCAGATACTAGAGTGCTCGTTGCAAATCGAGTGATAGATGTAACTCGACAAATATTTTGCCGCTTTTAATTTTTCACGCGGCGCTTTGGCAGAGCGGTTGACGATAAAACTTTTGTTGAGACGCATCAAATCTGACACAAAAGGCTTGGTGAGCAAATTGTCGCCAATGGCGATGCGCAATGTATTGCAATCGTTGTGATACAACACCCAATTCACAAATGCCGGGTCCATCGTAATATCGCGATGATTACTAATAAATAAATACGGCGTGTGTTTATCCAATTTTTCCAAACCGGAAACGCTAAGCAATTTCACCCGGGTATTGATCATACCCTCCATGTAATTTGCAACTACGCTTTGAAAGCCTTTGACATCGTTAATACCGGCCAATTGCTGCGCGAGCTTCATGCGCGCAAGCGGTTTTAGCAACCAACCTAACCAGCTGTACAGCCCTGGAAATTTTAAGCGGGTTACCGCATCAGCCAATTCAGGGTCAGCTAACATGCGCTCGATTGTGGGGCGAACTTCATCGTCACGGTAAGGACGGATATCATCAAATTCATTCATAGCAGGAGATCATCACTCGAAGGTCAAACATAGACGTTAAGTCTGGCACAGAACTGCAGACGGCGCGCCGAACTGAAATGGTGCCGCGCGCTTGGCTTACTGGCTAAAGCCAGCGAAAATAGCCGCACAAAATACCGAAAAGAGCCGCAAAATGCCACCAAAACCGCCCCTTAACGAAGCCCATACGCACTGCCCGTGCGGAAGTACAAAAGCACTGAACAGCTGCTGCCTACCGTTTATCGAGAGTGCATGCCATGCCGTCACGGCAGAGCAGTTAATGCGTTCTCGCTATACTGCCCACGTGCTTCTGGCGATTGACTACCTCTGGGCTACCTGGAGCCCGGAGCAGCGACTACGTTCAAGTAAGGCCGATATTCAGGCTTGGGCGGAAAGTTGCGAATGGCTGGGGCTACAGATACTCAGCACCCAACAAGGCCGCGCAGAGGATGACAGTGGCACAGTGGAGTTTATCGCCCTATTTCGACAAGAAGGACAATTACATCAACACCATGAAATCTCAGAATTCAAAAAAGTACTGGGAAAATGGCTATACATCGACCATCAAACATAAAAATTGAACAAGAATTACAAGGAAATGTGACTCAAGCACCGATCCGGATAAAAAATCACCGCTCATCTCACCCAACATTCGACTCATCGACTTTGGCTGCATAAACTGTGCGCAGCGTCATAAACTACAAAAGCAATAAAAACGTCTACACTCATTCTTGTCATATAGATACAGCGCCGCTTACACGCCCTATGAAAATTCTCCTGGTTGAAGACAGTGCAACTCTCCGCTTTGCCATGCGCAATTATATTATTGATGCAGGTCATGAACCCTTGCTTGCCCGCAGTGGTGAAGAGGCTCTACAACTGCTGGAAAATACGCCCGTTGATATGATTATCATGGATGTCGAAATGCCCGGCTTAAACGGTTTTGAAACCACCCGTTTAATACGGGAATGGCTCGCAGGCCACTGGATTCCGATTATTTTTGTTACCGGCTTAAATGAAGATGAAAATTATCGCGAAGGGATTGAGGCTGGCGGTGATGATTATTTAATCAAGCCAGTAAGCTATATGATCATTAAGGCGAAAATTCGCGCAATGGAGCGCATCGCTGAAATGCGAGACCAGCTCAATCAACTCAATTCCGAACTGGAGGCGCTCAGCCAACTCGATAGCCTCACCCAAATTTATAATCGCCGCACCTTCAATGAATTAGCACAGCAGCAGTGGGCACTGGCAAAACGTCACCAACAACCGATCAGCGCGCTGATGATTGATGTTGATCATTTCAAACTATTTAATGATCACTACGGCCACCCGGCAGGCGATGCCTGTTTGAAAAAAGTAACCCACGCAATAAAAAGTTGTTTGCACCGCAGCTCGGATATTTTAGGGCGTTACGGGGGTGAAGAATTTGTGGTGCTGCTACCGGAAACAGATGCCAATGGCGCTATGCGTGTTGCGCAAGCGATTAGCGAAGCACTGGAGGATTTGGCACTGCGCCATGATGTATCACCCACTACGAATTTCGTTACAGCCAGTATTGGTGGCGCAACTTGCTTGCGCACAACCGGCCACGATTTGGAAGAGCTGATTAAAAATGCTGACCGTGCGCTGTATAAAGCCAAACGCGCCGGGCGCAACCGCAGCTGGGTGGATGAAGTCGCAACACACAAAACTTTATTGCTCGCCGACACCAATCAGGATTTGATCAACCATTTCAGTGGCCATTTACAGGCACATTTTAATTTGTTGATTGCAGACTCCCAGCGCGAATGTTTGGAGCTGGCCGTAGATTTACACCCGGATTTAATTTTGCTAGGTAGCAGTATAGCGGAGACAGAAGCAGGCGCTGAGCTGTGTAAAATTTTAGCGCGCACCCCTAAAACAGCGAGCATTGCGATGGCGATTGTAAGTGAAGAAACCAACAGCGATGAAACAGCACTGGGTAAAAAATTAGATATTGACCACCTATTTGATAAAACCCTCAGTGGGCCAGCCCTACTAAACAAAATTGTTCAAGTGTTGCACTAAACTTAACCAACCTATTTCCACTGAAAAAATTCGCACATAAAAAATCCGCTGTTGCACTGCATCAGCGGATTTTTTTATTGGCTAAACTAAAAACTTTTATCAGTGTGAACGCAATGAGTTATACCAACGCACTTCGCGCGCATACTTATCCACTTGATCAACCACATCTAATACCAAGGCAAACAACGCCATACGCACCAATACACCGTTATCGGTTTGACGGAATATCGCCAGGTTCGGGTTTGCATTTAAGTCATTATCCAACTCGTTGGCATCGGCGCGAGAGTCGCGCGGCAGCGGGTGCATAATCACTGTATTAGGCTCACAGTATTGCGTGTAAATCGATTGATTTAAACGAAAGCGCCCGCGATACAAGTCCGCTTCATCTTTGCTCGCAAAGCGCTCCTCTTGAATACGAGTGGAGTATGCGATATCGATATTGCCAATGCTCTTATGCAGATCATCGGTCACCAACACTGCATGCCCTGCTTTGCGCAAATCTTCGACGATGTATTCCGGCATAGCCAATTCTTTGGGCGATACCAAGGTCAGACTGATATTGTTAAATACACACAATAATTTACACAATGAATGTACGGTGCGACCGTGTTTTAAATCGCCAATCATGGCGATACGCAAACCGTCGAGCGTGCGATTTTTAGAGCGCAATTCTTTACGAATGGTGTACAAATCCAACAGCGCTTGCGTGGGGTGCTCATTGGCACCATCGCCGCCATTGATCACCGGTACCCGACTGCCCTCGGCAAATTCAGCCACAGAGCCAGACTGCGGGTGGCGCATACAAATCACATCGCTATATCCCGACAGAACCCGCGCAGTATCAAACAGCGATTCACCCTTAGTGAGCGATGAGCTTTCAAATCCGGTCGTCTCACGCACATTGCCGCCCAACAGGTTGAACGCCGAACCAAAGCTCACCCGGGTGCGTGTACTCGGCTCAAAAAACATATTGCCCAGAATCGCACCTTCCAGCACCCGCGTGACCTTGCGGCGCAAAGCATAAGGCTCCATGGCATCGGCCACATCAAAAATACGCTGAATATCAGCTCGTTCAAATTGCGTGATAGAGAGAATGTGCGCGCCGGTAAAAATCACAAGAGTTCCTTAGCGGAGACCGCTGGCCAGGAAAGGCAAATGCCTGAAAGTAACAGTAGAAGATGTAAAACGGCGACATTTTAGCGACAGTGCGGCGCGATACCAACGGCATATGCAAAAAAAATCCAACGCGCCGCAGTATTCATCGCACCACTAATCCCTGCGGGAATTAATCGACCGGAATTAAGGGAACCAACTCGGTATCTGCTCGCCGCTCTTTAGTCGGTAGCGATGGTATCAACCGGGCCAAGGCTGCCTCTGCAGTCGCACGGTAAGTGGTCAACTTACCGCCCATAATGGATAACACCCGCGGATGCGCTTCGTTATCCACCGCAAACATCACCTCACGCGGGCGCGCAAACGCGTTTTTGTCGCTCTTGGGTAATACACGCAAACCGGCAAAGGTTTCTATGCCCTCACTTGGAATCGGTAACTGCGGAAAATAATGGCGCAAAGTTGCCAGCAAATAGGCCTGCTCTTCGGGCGAGCACCCCGCCTGTTCCGGCACACCATCGTGCACTTTTTCGGTGGTACCCACCATTAACTTGCCCTCCCAAGGCAAAACAAAGACCGCACGCTTATCCTTAGGGGCCTCTACATAAAAATATTGGTCCAACAGGGGGGGCAATAACAAATGGCTGCCCTGCACTAACTCGACGGGTTGTGGTGCCATCGCCGGGGTAATTCGCGCCAATATTTCATTTGCCCAAGGCCCGGCACAATTCACCAGCACCCGGCAGCTAATTGATTGGATGCTGCCGCCCTCTGCGATCTCCACCTTGCAACACTGCCCATTGCGCTCAGCCCCCACAAAGCGCGCGGGCATCATCACATCCGCACCCAATACGATTGCCGACTGCAAAACGGCGCGCGTTAAAGCGGCATCATCGGTCTGCGCTTCTTGGTAGCGAAAGACGGCTTTAAGCCCTTCCTGACGCAACCCTGCCAAACTTGCCCAATCATTTTGCGGCAACCGCTTAAACAGGGAAGTCTTATTCAACCCTGCCAATAGGGCATACATACTTAAACCCGCGCGAATGGTCAGCGGCGAGCGAGTCGATTCTTGATAAATGGGAATATGCAAAGGCTGCAGCTTGACCAGCTCAGGTGCAAGCTTTAATAACAGCGCTCGCTCGTGCAGACTTTCACGTACCAAGCCAAACTGACCCGATTCCAAATAACGCAATCCGCCGTGAATTAGTTTGGATGATTTACTCGATGTGCCCGCTGCAGGTGCTGTTTGCTCAACCACCAAAACCGAATAACCCGCAGCAGCGGCTGCCTGCGCAACCCCTGCCCCCTGAATGCCTGCTCCAATGACGACTATGTCGTATTTCATTGTTGTTATTCCGTAAAAAGGACAGGGGAAGTATAGATCAGAGCTGTAAAAATGTTCGACGCTAAAACCTCCACCAAGCAAACTTTATTTATCTGCTGCATTTTCTATAAATGTTGAAACACTGCGTAACTTATCCAAGTCCGCTGTGATCGGTAAGGACGTCTCTGCATAGGCCAATACCAGCCGGGCATGAACCATGGCTGTTTTTTGCATGTTTTCATCACCAAGCGAAGCCAACGTATGCAGGGCTTTTTGCAGGCGAATAATCACCTCAATCATCGCGGCACCGTCGCGGGCAATGGGATTGAAGGCATCATCAAACATATCCTCCAAACACACCTCAGGAACTGCAACACGATCATACTGAACATCAGGAGATTCTTTTTTCTCCAGCTGAGTGCTCACGCAGGGCGCTAGCAAGCGCACCAATGATCCAATAATGCCTATCGCCGTGCCTGGATCATTTACGGCGGGCGACAATGCTCTGCTGGCTATTTCCGATAACACAATCAACCCAAAACGCGGGTCATCATCAAATGTTCTGTTTTTTCCAATCACAAAGGCATCGGTGAGTTTGTCGTGCATTGTGTTTATTTGGTCAACCGCAGCGTGGCCAGAAGTCGATGCAAATCGAACATACATCAACGGCATATCCGGCGTAGCAAATTTGCCCGGTAGTGATGCCACTTCGATTTGCATATTTTCTTTTTCAGCAACGGATTGAAGCGCAGCAATATCTATTCGCTGAATATAACCAATATCCGCGCCGTACACCGGCAAGCCATCGGTACGCCCCTTCGCTTTTACGCCGCGCATAAACGGCTGCGCTAAGCGCCGGCACAGAGATTGTTCTGTTGCCAATTCAACCTTTTCAATAATAGTGCTTAACCGGCCCAACTTTGCAATGCGATCTACCCAGCGAATAAAACCGAAAATCACCAAGGCGAATACAAAAATCGTAATCGCAAAAAGTGCAAACCGGCCAGCATCTCCGTAATAGCCATTCATCAGTGCTATTTGTGCCACGATACTGAAAATAAATGCGCCAATAAAAGTGGACAAGGCATTTTGCGAAACATCGTCTGCAAGCACTAGCGTGAACGAGCGCGGAGTAGCCGCGTTGCTCGCCGATTGATAGGCAGACAGCATTGAACCCACAGCAAATACCGCGATGACCAACATACTTGCCGAAATAATCGATAAGAGTGTTTCTATAGTCTCCGCTTTCACTTTAGGAGCCAATTCAAGTATGGGCATTTGATCTGCCATTTTGGTAAGAAAGGCTACAGCAATAGAGATAATACAAATCGCCAATGGCTTTACCCACAGCATTTCGCTTATGCGGCGCAATAAAAATCTAAAATAGTCATTCATTAACTTTATCGTTCCTTTTTAGTCAAGCATTGGAAGTTCACGATACAAACGCTCTACCAATTCTTTACCGTGTTTTCGCTCCAGTTTGCGCACGATAAAATGCCCGCGAGCCATATCCTGAAAGTGATCGATAAAAATAGTGTTAATAATTGCACCACCGGCAGCGCCGATAGCCGGAATCGCTTGCGCAGCTGCCTTTT
This sequence comes from uncultured Cellvibrio sp., assembly GCA_963971905.1. GTDB lineage: Bacteria > Pseudomonadota > Gammaproteobacteria > Pseudomonadales > Cellvibrionaceae > Cellvibrio. The sequence continues at coordinate 2,403 of CAXAVL010000034.1, read as the reverse complement.
CGGTCACCTGCACACCAAACCGTTTGGCCACCATGGCGATAAACTTAAGTAACAATGGCGCGCCTTCATCGGCTAATTTATTACTTGCGACAAATTCTGAGGCCGCGGCGATAGATTGGGCAAGTGTCGCACGCACCGCATAATATCCACTCTCGGCTCCATCGTCAGATTTGCTGTTACCGCCAAGTGCAAACACTTCCAAACAGGCCAGTTTTGTTTCCATTACCGAAACGGATTCACCTTCACTTCTGGCAATATCCGCAATTGAGCGCAGCATAATTGAAGTAGATACAGGTAATTCAATCGATATAGCGGCAATACCAAAAAAGCCGCCTACCCCGCCACTCACCGCCACGCCCAGTTTGTGCCACAAATTCGATGACTCCTCGCCGGGAATATCTTTCATGGTAAAAATTGCAGCCTGCGACGCTTTGAGTAACGCCGCTTGAGTGACCTGGCCAATATTTTTATTCCAACTGTCGGGCAATAACGCCAAACCTTTCTCGATCGGTGTGCCGATGAAATTAGTCACCTTGGCAGCGACACCCGGGTTTTCCAATAAATTTTTAGCGACTTGCAATTCTTTTCTGTCTTGTTCTGAAAAATATGAATGCGTCATTTTCTCCGCGCCCGATATTTGGAAATTAATATTATCGTCAGGATTAAACTTTACACTGCAACTAGAATCCACTTGGTACTAGCGCGCTATCTACGCCAAAATTTTTCCATAAGGGGTTTTACACTCGTGCCGTGCACAATAATTGAAAGGGTGACGACGACAAGAACAAATTGAATTAACTGTTCCGCTTGTGGCCGGTCTAATCCGTGTTGAATGGCATACATCAAATAATAGATTGAACCTATGCCGCGCACACCAAACCATCCGATCATGCCGCGCAATTTCCAGCTGGTACTGGTGTTAGTTAGCGTTAAAAATACACTTAACGGACGCGCCACTAAAAACAAAAACAGCGCCAGCCCGATGGTTTGCCAATTCCAAAACTGAAACGCTAGCATACCCCCCAGTAAAAACACCAACAACATTTCTGATAGGCGTTCAAGATGTGCACCAAAAATTAATGACTCCACACTGATAATTGGTGGTTCAATATCATCTGCCTCCTCGGGTTGTGGAGTGGCATTTAGTTTCGCGGCTTCATTCTCACGTGAGTAACATTCAGATAATTTCAATTCGGTTTGGCGCAATGCCACACCAGCAAAAAAGACCGTTAGAAAACCCCATGCGTCAACCATCAAACTGATGCCGTATACCGCTGCGATCAACCCTAAACCGGCCAGATCATCGAGAATTTCATGTTTATATTCGCTGCCACGCAGCTTGAATCCGATGCGGGCTACCAATATCCCACCCAGAATACCGATAGCGATAGCGGCCGAAGTCGCCCACAACACATCCAGCGTTATCCATTTCCACCCTGCCTCGCCTAAGTCGTGCAATCCCAGAAGCCCCAAACCCAGCATCACAAACGGAAACGCCGTCCCGTCGTTCATGCCTGCCTCACAGGTAAGATTAAAGCGTAAGCGATCTTTATCGCCCGGGTGGCGCGATTGCACATCAGTCGCTAATACCGGATCTGTGGGCGCCAATATCGCTCCTAACAACACTGCCAGGCCCAACGAAAAACCCAAAAAATAATACGCAAATAGCGCCACCATACCCACGGTAAGCGCCATCGCGACCCAAGCAAGTAACACAGGCCTGACCCACCGCTTCATCGTGACCGGAACCGGCATTTTGATACCCGCTGAAAAAAGCGAAATCAACACCGCGACTTCCGTCAGTATTTCCAACAGAGCGGCTTCTTTTATCGGACTAAAGTAAAACAATTTGAACACCATCGGCCCGGCAATCAGCCCGACGACGAGGTAAACAATGGATGAACTAAAAGGGGATCGAGCGAGCAGCGTAGAGGTTAAACCACGCCCAAGCATGAGCACGCCAATCAGTAAAAACCAGGTGCCGGTTTCCATAGGTACATTTCCCAAAGGTACTCGTTATTCAATCAAGTTTGGATATATTGAGCACCTATTTTGCACGAATTCACCTCCAACAAATGTACGCAAGCGATCTTTTAGGAAAATAGAGAATAGCCACCTGCAAAATGTGGTTGCCGATAATTTCAGCAGTATTGATAGAAAAGTTTAGGAACCGCTAGGAATGCAGCAGGCAACACTCCTAGGTATTGCTCTCAAATAAGGAGTCCAGTTCCCATTGCGCCGGATTATTCAAAATATATTGGCGCAGCATCATTAATTCTTTTTCATTGCGAATAACACGCTCCCAAAAATTACGCTGCCAAAAAGGTTGGCTACGTCGATTCAATAACCTATTCCCCTCTATGGCAGAAATAGATTTAAACGCCCGCAATATTTTCCCCACCG
>CAXAVL010000033.1:0-26973 GCA_963971905.1 uncultured Cellvibrio sp. | reverse complement strand
CGGGAAATGTCATTCGCATATAGGTTACGCCAGCCCAGAGAAAAAAGCCTGAAAGCAGTATCGGGGCCATGCGTTTAAAATCCTCTTTCGCCATATAGTAAATCCCGCAGATCATGTAGATAAACATGAGCACCGCAAGGAAGCTGGTTGCTACGGCGGTGTTTACTGACATCAGACTGGGGTATTTAAATTCACCAAACAAGCCAGTTTTGCCTAGATAATTCCAGAAAAATTGGCGACCCATACGGTCATCATAAGGGTCGGTAAAGGGTTCGGTAATAAAAATTTTCACATCAAACCAAAAATAATTCGTTGCTGTATTACCCACCAAATTTGCTTGTGACAGGCCATCAATATTGTCGATATATAATTTGTCTCGTTTACCTTGTATTTTTAACATCAGGCCAGGGCCTACGGTAATAGCTACTGCAAGCAACATGACTACACAGGGCACAATTGCCATTTTGAAATAAGTGGCCCATTGCTTGGTGCTGATCATTTTGTACAAGCCAATAACACCGAGTACGGCTATTAATATCTCACCGTTTGCTTTAGTGATAATGGCGGCAGCACCGACCAAGCTGGCGATCATCAGGTCACGTTTTTGATCGTGCCTATACCAGCGGACAATAAAATAAAGGCTGGCAGTAAATAGACAATACAACATCGGATCATTGCCGATACGTACCGAGTGAATGATCGCGACAGGCCAGAACGCAAAGAGAGCGCCAATAATCCAAAGTAAGCTATCGTCTTTGAATGATTTGCATAAACGCGCGATAAAGCCAGGCTGTTCTTGTACTTCTTGTACTTCTTGTACTTCTTGTACTTCTTGTACTTCTTGTACTTCTTGTACTTCCTCTCCTGAAGTTATTATTTCTGTTTTTGGTTTGCGATAACGGTTGAGTAATTCATTGAGAATCATTAAACCAAATAAAACAAAGCCCATGGAGTAAACAAGGCTTAACAACTGCTGTACGCGATAGATGGCAACTTTATTATTAGGCTCAATCAACTGCGTCGCTTTATAAACTATAGCGCCGGTGTAGTAATAAAGTGGTGGATGGAAAAAGGCACCGCCGGTGGCGTAATCGACTGGTGGTGGCATCCAGTGTTGGGTGAGGTATTCGCTATATCCAATATGATCGCCCAAGTCGTGGTCGCGAACATCGCCTGGCGTTACCATAAAATAAACCAGGCGAATTAATAACGCTCCGATAAACAATACTTTAATCGGAGTCGAAAACTTAAATGTGTTGACCAGTTTGAGCGAAATCAGTACAGCAAGAATAGTTAACAACAAATAAATTAACTTGGTAAAACCTTCACCACCCTCTGCACTAATCACTATGCCCATCAAACCGCCCTGATCAGAGTACAGAATCTGTATCTGGTTCTTTCCGTCGTGTAGATATTCACTGAGATCATAGGTAAAACCTTTGTTGTAGTCCCTGCGTTGTTCGTAGGGAATATGACTGAGGTCTACCGGGCGCTGATTAATTGAGAGCGATAAGATTTCGTCATCGGGAATAATTCGCAGGGTGGAGCTGGCGTTCTTAGTCATTTCTACCGTGCCGACCAAACGGTAAACGCCGCTTTCGGGTGATTGTATAAAACCCGGTGTGCCGATGATTTGGGTATTGCCAGATGGGGTGGTTAAGGTGAAATCAGAAAACGTCGGCTGAATAGATTTCAGGTTATAGGCAATGAGCCCGAGTGTGATAATAAGTAGATAAAGAGTTTTTGAACTTAAGGTTCTATATATCAGGGCTTTCATTTTATTGTTTTTCCTTAATGCTTAACTGAAGTTTTTTGAGCTCTGCTTTGAGTATGCCTACTTCTTGAATAAGATTTTTATTGCCTTCGGCCAGTTTGGATATAACAACTGAAAATTGAATCAAAATAAAGAACACCGAAAGCACCAGAATTAACAACAATGCCGCAGGCGCATACAAAATCCCCAGTGTGGTGGCGACTATTTCCAATAAGGGTTTAAAAATGGAGAGCGCGATAAAAATAAACCCAAAACCTAACCAAAGTAAGGAGTACTCTTCTTTCAGTTTTTTACGTTTTACCAGTTTCAGGATAAATATAAATAACAACAAGCTACCGATCACAGAGAAGACTTGAATACGGTTAGCGATTAAAATATTTATGGTGTCGTTTAGCATGATTAAATCCTGCGAATCTTTTGCCGTTGGGCAGTCATTAGCATGGCGAGAATTACTTTGATCATATAGTGCGCTGACTTTAATCCCGAAATTGATGATTCACCACCCTGGCGCTCGATCATTTCAACGGATACTTCGCGAATGCGGAAGTCATTTTTCCCTAACAGAATAACGGTTTCTGGTTCAGGGTAATCGGTTGGGTAATTCGCCGCGAGAAAAGCAATTGTTTGTTTGTTATAAGCTCTGAAGCCGGAGGTGCTATCTGTAATTTTTTTACCAATTAGTGCGCGGCTCATCCATTCAAATATGCGGATGCCAATTCTGCGCATAAAAGTAGATTGGAAGCCCATGGTCTTCTCTACAAAGCGGGAACCTATGCAGACGTCGGAATCATTAGTTTGCAATGGCGATAGTATTTTCGGTATTTCGCTGGCAAGGTGTTGGCCGTCGCCGTCAAATTGTATTGCATAGTCAAAATCATTATAAAAAGCATATTTAAAGCCTGTTTGCACTGCGCCACCAATACCTAAGTTGGATGGCAGTTGAATAACGGTTGCCATGCCGCTTGCCTCCGCTTCGTGTTGAGTGTTGTCTTTTGAACCGTCATTAACAACCAAACATTCATAAGTGGAGTTGCTAGCGTTTAATGATTTGATCACCTTGGCGATATTTTTTTCTTCATTATACGCCGGGATAATTATTAGGATTCGTTCGCGCATTTGTTAAGCCTTAATTCAAAAAATCATTCAGTTGGGGTTGCTGTATCTGCCGGTATGGCGCCAGCTTGAGTTGTGATGTCGGTGGCAAAGGTAATAACAGTATTTACCCAGTCAGCGTGATCCCATTTGTCATCTTTCAGTGGGGCAATTTTTAAATTCAGTTTTTGTACGCCGCTCACATCAATGGTGTGTGTGGGTAAATCACGTTCGTGCCCTAAGTAGGGTTCTGACTGCCATAACAATTTGTCATCCCCCCAAACTGAAAACTGCACATCGGCTGTGCCTACTTCATCATCTAAACCCACCATGAAACTAAATTCGCTAGCACCTTCTGGTAACTGGTATTGAATGTCCGAGCTGGCGTGAGTGCCTATGCCTTGTGCATAACGGCGGTTGGCGAGTGACAGATGATTTCCGTCATAGCTGCGATGCAGTGCCATAGTGCCGTGGTCTTGTTTGGCATAAACAAGTGTCAGGTCAGTCAGGAATTTTTGATTAGGGTTAAGTGAGAGCTGATGTATTTGGTAGCGCTCAGTAAAGTAGGCTGTCATACCGCTTGTCGCAATGATAAAAATCCAGAGCGCTAACAAGGGAGTCTTGGTGGCCTTTTGGGCGATTGAGGTCAGGCCTGCAAACAGTCGGTTGCCAACAACTAATTCTAGCAATCCTAATATCAATACAGCGACAACTAGCCATGATAAGCCATGCCAAATATCGGAACCGTTTATCTCTAGAATGATTAGCATGTTTAGTCCGCATAGCAGGCTAATCATAATGGGGTAAATTAATTTTTGTTGTGCAATAGCGGTATAGGCCAATGCCATCACCACAGCGGGGAACATGTAGCGCTCATGCATGGCTGGAAGCAAAGTAAAAAAGGCCACTGCGCAGATCATTGCGGCAAATAATGCGTGTGCTAGCAGGTTTTGGTCTTTTTGTTGCTCGGTGTTTTCTTGTGCAGTATTTTTCAGCAGATAGTGAATACCCTGTAGAAATACGCAGAGTGCGGTGAGTGAAAACAGTAACATTCCAAAATATTTAGCAGTAAATGCCGTGGCGAGTGCCGAGTCTGCTGCGATACCAAATAGAATGATGTTATCTGGTGTTGTGTTGCCGGTGAGCAAAATCCAGATGTTGGCGGCATTGAATGTGGTCATAGGGTACTGACCAAGTGTGTCTATGTAGGCTTGTTTGAATGCTTGTAAAAAATGCCCGGCGAGAATAGATGGTAAAAATACCAGTGCACCTATTGCAATCGCAATTATTATTCCTAATAGATGTTTACTTGTATGACGGAAAAATAAAAACCCGAATACAGGCGAAAATGCAATCATTTGAAACTTGGTCAGTAGAGCCAATGCAAATAATGGGATGGATAAATAACTCAAGCGTTGATTGACGGCGAGTAGCAGTGCAGCAAAGACCATCACTGCTGGGACTAGATCAACTTGTCCCCAAATCGGACCGTTAATCAAAATTGCCGGATTTAATACAGTTAATAACATCATCGTATGCAAAAAGGATCGCGATGCGTTAAAGCGTTTTAATTGGCTAAATACTAGGATGCTTAGTAAACAATGAAAAATCGTGACCGGTAATTGGGTAAGGAATTTTAAAAAGTCGTTATGTTCAAGTGGTATTCCACTCAGCGTATAAAACTTCCCAACTAAATAAAGCCAGTGTATATAAAGCGGTGGATAGTTGCCGTTAAAGCCGTCGTAGCCGTTAGTGGATAATTGACGCACCCAGTCTTGCCAGTATCCAAGGTCCTGGCTGTAACCTTTTAGAAACAGCAGGCTGAAATTGGCGACGACTACCAACACAAGATAGCACTGCAGTAAGCGAGCGAGATCCGGTGAGAATTTGCTACTTGCAAGCGGTGCAAGATCTTCTAGTGGCGCGATTGCCGGAGGCGCCTGAGTGACAGCTTCAGATTGTTCCACTGGCGTGGGTTCAGTTGAATCGCTCAGATTGTTAGCGTCTAAGGTGCTCATGTTATTAATTTTATTTTACCTGTATTAATGAAAGTTTAATCCTTTTTGCTTACTGTTTCGCTGATATGAAATTTCGGTCTTCTTTTTACTTCTTCATAAATTTTTGACAAATACTCGCCGATAATTCCCAAGCAGAGTAATTGCACGCTGCCGATAAAGAGCAACGGTAAAAGCACCGATGCCCAGCCGGGTGCTGCATTATCGGTAAATAAACGCACCACCAAAACCCAAGCAATTAAACTAAAGGATGCAAAACCAGAGAGCAGGCCTAACACAGTAATCATTCGCAGGGGGGCGGTAGAAAATGCGGTAATGCCTTTCCAGGCAAACGACAACATTTTCTTCAGCGGATACTTACTTTCACCCGCTTCACGCGCTTGACGTTCGTACTCGACAACAGACGATGGATAGCCAACTTCGCGCACTATGCCGCGTAAAAATAAATTGGATTCATCGTACTCTTTTAAGGAATCCAGCGCGCGGCGCGAGAGCAGCCGGAAATCGGCGTGATTGAATACCAAATCAACGCCCATTTTTTTCATTACGTGGTAATAACCTTCGGCGGTAAAGCGTTTAAAAAACGTATCGGTATGACGCGCAGAGCGCACACCGTAAACCACATCATTACCTTTTAAATATTCATCCACCATGGCTTCAATATTTTGTGGGTCATCTTGCAAGTCGGCATCGATACTGACGGTAATGTCTTCAGTGGTGGTGCACAGACCCGCGTAGAGCGCATTTTGGTGGCCTTTGTTGCGCGACAGTTTTATCGCAACAAGTGCTGAATTGTTTGCCGCTTCTTCGGCGAGAATTTTCCAAGTTTTATCTTTGCTACCATCATCAACCAAGTATATTTTTGAGTCTTGATTGATTTTGCCTTTGGCGATCATGGCATCGCGCAAGTTCAGCATGGTTGCCAGTGTTTTAGGTAGCATCTCTTCTTCGTTGTAACAGGGGATAACAACCGCAAGTGATGGGATAGATGTTGTCATGTTAGTGATTCCTGTAGATCCAGAATTTATGTACCACAAAATTCAATACTACAGTCATTCCTGTAGCCAAAAATTGGGCAACCAAATAATGCTCGACCCATGGCAGGGTGAGATAGTTATCAAATAACCATAAAAAGGCGGCAAACAACACGGTGTTTGTTGATAAGCCTATAGCAACTGCAATCGCATACTTGGGAAACGTCTGCGTGTGGCTGCTAGAGCTCTTGAACGTATAGTGGTAGTTCGCCCAGTAGTTAAAGAATGACGAGAGTACATATCCAGTGGCAGAGGCCATGACCTCTGGCAATAAGCGACTTTCGACAAACAGGATCAGCAATAAAAACTGAATTAAGGTGGATATGCCACCAATACCTACAAACAGGACGAAGCGTTTCATTGTTATTCTATTGAGTTGTTATTGTTACGAATGGTGAGTAAGGCACTGTCGTAAAAACGCAGCACATTAGCATACTTTTAGCGCAAAAGCGGTAGGAATTCTCAGTGCTGATAGTAGCTTAGTGAGGGAGTGTGACGGTTGTATAAAATTTGTTGCGGGTGACGCAAATTGATAGGGATAGCATAGAGTTTTGGTGTTCGAGTCTGGCGCAATACTATGCCCAGCGCAGCGCCACTCCCGCGCGTTCTATATAAATGTATTCCGCTTTATTCGTCAGTGGATGGCAGGCGTGCCGTAAATGATGGTGATCCAAGGTTGACCCCATATATTCCCAGCAGTGACCGTCATGAATACACAGCACATCGCCATCATTTAACCGGTAGCTGGCCAACTCATCCCACATTTTTTGCCATTCGGGGTGGTTGATGTCTAGATATTCCATAAGTTCTCCTTTAACAGGTTGAGGCTTATTAGTGAATCAGGATAAATATTGTTCAGTTATTCTGGTTTATTAAATTATTTTGTCAAGAAGCATTAGTAACCTAATGATTTTTATAAAATAATTAAAAAAGAAGTGTGTGTTACATCACCTATTATAGAGACTTTTCCTAAAAAAGTGGCGCCTAAAGTTATATTTATGGGAAAAAATGTAGCACCAAATGCACAAAGCGTTACGGTATGTGTTACGCGCAGCTATGACTAAAGTGATATTGCTTAATTAACGTTACAGCTGCTGATATGTTTGGGGTGATAGATCTTTGCTAAGAGCGATTAAAAAGGAGGGGTAATGAATATCAGTCAAGCAGCGCAGGTGTGTGGATTGCCAAATAAAACCATTCGCTATTACGAGGAAATCGGTCTGGTGGTACCCATGCGGCAAGAGGGTAATGATTACCGGGTGTACTCCTCGGGTGATATAGCGCAATTGCGCTTTTTACAGCGTGCACGGGCGGTAGGGTTTAGTTTGGATGAGTGCCGCGAATTATTGGCGCTCTATAGTAATCCGCAGCGGCGCTGCGCCGAGGTCAAGGCGCTGGTGAATGAAAAAATTGTTCAAGTCGATCAGCAATTAATTGCCTTGAATGCAATGCGTGACACGTTGATGACTATGGCAAATGAGTGTGCGGGCGACGACACCAGTGATTGTGCAATTATCAATCAGCTGGCGGTGACTGAATCCCCTGTGATGAAAAGGCCTTCTTCCATGGCATTTACGCTGGTCGATGTGCCTGATGAGCGCTGATCACTAACCGGTGGTCGGTGTTTTTCTGGGCGGAAAAAGGCTATGATGCGCGCCGTTTAACTATTTGAAAGTGGAGCAATTATGAGCATCAAATCCGATAAGTGGATGCGCCGTATGGCCGAAGAGCACGGTATGATCGAACCCTTTGAGCCGGGTCATATTCGGTACGATGCTGCCGGTCAGCGCATAGTGTCTTACGGTACATCCAGCTATGGTTACGATGTTCGCTGCGCCGATGAGTTTAAAATTTTTACCAATGTTCACTCCACTGTGGTTGATCCGAAAAACTTTGATGAAAAAAGTTTTGTCGATATCAAAAGTGATGTGTGCATTATCCCGCCCAATTCTTTTGCACTGGCGCGCACGGTTGAGTATTTTCGTATTCCGCGCAGCATTCTAACTGTGTGCCTGGGTAAGTCCACCTATGCCCGCTGCGGCATCATTGTTAACGTAACGCCGCTGGAACCTGAGTGGGAAGGGCATGTAACCCTGGAGTTTTCCAATACCACACCTTTACCTGCAAAAATTTATGCCAACGAAGGTGTTGCGCAAATGTTGTTTTTTGAAACCGATGAGGTGTGCGAAACCTCTTATAAGGACCGCGGCGGTAAGTATCAAGGTCAGCGTGGCGTAACCCTGCCGCGCACTTAAGCTTGCACTGGTGGTTGTTGTGCAACTAATTCAGCGTAAATAATTTTTTTGCAGGTGCCATGCACCAATTTTTATGGTGCATGGCTATGGCATTACCCTCGCAAACCCAGGTATTAATTATTGGTGCTGGCGCGGCAGGGCTTATGTGCGCAGCCGTTGCAGGTCAGCGTGGCCGTGCAGTGGTGGTGATTGATCACGCCAATAAGGTTGGTAAAAAAATTCTTATGTCGGGTGGCGGGCGCTGTAATTTCACCAATATGGATGTGCTGCCCAAAAATTATCTCTCCGATAATGCGCACTTTTGTAAATCAGCGCTCGCGCGTTATACCCAGTGGGATTTCATCGCGCTGGTGCAAAAACATCAAATCCTTTATCACGAAAAAAAACTCGGTCAATTATTTTGCGATAACAAAGCGCAGGATATTTTGTCTATGTTGCTCGATGAGTGCGCGCAAGCGGGCGCCGATATTTATACATTGTGCGATATAGAGCAGGTTGTTGCATTGGCAGAGAGTGACTTGCCTATGCGCTATAAGGTGAAAACCTCGCTGGGTACGATTTATTGTGAGTCTCTGGTGGTGGCAACCGGCGGGCTTTCAATTCCAACTATGGGTGCAACAGGCGTTGGTTACGAATTGGCGGAGCAATTTGGGTTACCGCTAAAAGTTCGCACAGCGGGCTTGGTTCCTTTTACTCTTTCACCGGCACAGCTTGCGATATTTTCGCCCTGTGTTGGCAGCGCGCTCGATGTTAACGTGAGTTGTGAAACTGCAAATGGTCAGATGAGTTTTGCGGAAGCTATGTTGTTTACCCATCGCGGCCTAAGTGGTCCGGCGATGCTGCAGATTTCGTCTTATTGGCAGCCAGGAAAAGAGCTGAGTATCAATTTATTGCCGCAGATAAATTTGGTTGATTTTTTAACCGAGCAACAACAGGTGCGGCCGAAGGTATTGCTCACCACCATTATGGGTGAGTTACTTACCAAAAATATCGCGCAGTGTTTTTGTGATCATTGGGCTGAGCAATGGAGTGGCAATCGCCCGATTAATCAATACACACCAAAGGAAGTGCAAATGATTGCTGAACACTTTCATGAGTGGCGAATTATGCCTGCGGGTACTGAAGGTTATCGCACCGCTGAAGTAACCTTGGGTGGTGTAGATACCAACCAGCTATCATCCAAAACTATGGAAGCAAAAACACAGGCGGGTTTGTTTTTTATTGGAGAGGTGGTTGATGTCACCGGTCATTTAGGCGGTTTTAATTTTCAGTGGGCTTGGGCCTCGGGTGTGGCGGCGGGTACTTATGTGTAAGTGGATTTGGCTAATCGATGAGGTTAAGTAATGGATAGTCAGAGGGGTTAAATAATGGGTGATGTGATCCAATTTAAAAAGCCGAGTCCATTTGATAAACACAAGGGTAAAACACTGTGTCGCAGTGGCTTTCATAAGTGGGAAGTGGTGAAAGAAAAACAATTTGATGTAAAGCAGGGCAAGTTGGTGACAATTTATAAATGCAGCCGCTGCGGTGAGCAAAAAGTAGAATTGAAATAAAGTGTCGCAGTAGTAAAAAACTCCATAAAAAAGGCTCCATTGCGGAGCCTTTTTAATTTAGGTCAGCAGCACTTAGTGGTGATGATGACCGCCAGCGCCGTGGGCGTGGCCGTGGTTCAATTCTTCTTCGGTAGCAGCGCGCACTTCGGTGATTTCAACGTCAAAGGTTAAATCAACACCGGCCAATGGGTGGTTGCCATCAATAGTTACTTGGTCGCCTTCTACTTTGGTTACGGTAACGACTTGCAAGCCTTGTTCGGTTTCAGCGTGGAATTCCATGCCAACTTCAATATTGTCGATGCCGGTGAACATGTTAGATGGCAACTCTTGCACCAAGCTGTCATCGCGCAGGCCGTAAGCTTCTGCCGCATTAACGGATACATTCAGTTTGTCGCCAACTACTTTGCCTACCAGTGCATCTTCCAGACCGGGGATAATGTTGCCCGCACCGTGCAAGTAAGACAGCGGCTCGTGACCTTCAGAAGAGTCGAGCACTTTGCCTGAGCCGTCAGTTAATGTGTAGTGAAAGCTGGCAACGCAATTTTCAGAGATATTCATAAAGAGCCTTTTGGTTTAGGTAAGTAGGTTTAAGTGAATAGAGTTAATCAATATTGGTAAGTCGTTAAAATTTTTCGATGGCTTTGCCATTGCGCGATGCTTTGTGAATGTAAATGGTATACGCATCGCCTTTTTCTTCTTGCTGCAAACGAACCAGCAGATAGCTCCAGTCTTTGGCGAGCCAAGCGTAAGTGACACGTTCGTCGTTATCGCGGCTGCGCTTTACTTTAATGGTGTTCACTTTGCCCAGAGGGGTATCCAGCATCTCTTCACCGACAATGGTGAATTTGTATTCTTTCAGGCGACCGCCATCGGCGATTTGGTAAGTAAAGCTTTTTTGTCCGTTGAGTAGATCCTGTTGCATTTGGATTTGGTAGCTCAGCTTATCTTGCACTTTCTGCGCTATATCCATCTGCCAACTGGTTTTTTGTACGTTGTTGGTGACAGTTTTCTTTTTCCAGTCAAACGATAATTCTGCGGTGCGATCTTTGCCTACACCTCTCCGTGCATAACTGTAATGCAGCGGACTGACGGTTTGCTGTACCGGGTTCCACTGCAATTTGCTTTGCTCGGTAATGCTGCCGAGCATGGACTCAGCTTTAAATAACAGATCGTATTGATTGTCTGCTGTTTTGCTCAAACGGTTGGTGACGGTGATATTAAAACCGTAGAGTTTTGCTTTGTATTGGTTGTCGAAGGTTGTTGGGGCATCTGCTGCCGTGACAAAGGGTGAAACAAGTGTGGCGACACATAGCGCTATAGCGCGAAGGCATTGCATAGGAGTTCCTTTTATGGCTCGTTGGCCTTAATTTGATAGCCGCACGCGGGTAAAGTTTCACCTTTTAACACAGCTTTGCCTTCATCTGTCATCACCAAATCGCCTAGGGCAAACCATTTTACGGCGAGTGGATAGATTACATGCTCCTGACGTTGTACCCGTTTAGCTAGTAAATTGGCATCATCATTTGCCAGTACGGGTACCACGGCCTGAATGGCGGCGGGACCACCATCCAGCTCGGCAGTGACAAAATGTACAGTAACTCCGTGCTCTTTTTCGCCTGCATCGAGCGCGCGCTGATGGGTGTGCAGCCCCTGAAACTTAGGCAGTAGCGACGGATGTATGTTGAGCATTCGCCCTAAGTAGTGCTGGGTGAATTCAGGGGTAAGAATGCGCATAAATCCAGCCAGTACCACCAAGCCCGGGGTATAGGCATCAATGGTGCGCATCAATTCCTGATCAAAGGCTTCGCGGCTGGCAAAGCTTTTGTGGTCAAGTACCGCGGTGGGTATGCCTGCAGTTGCCGCGCGAGTTAAGCCCATTACATCGGGGCGATTACTGATTACCGCGGCAATTTCGATGGGCAGCTCACCTGCTGCTACACCATCGATCAGCGCTTGCAGGTTGCTGCCACTACCGGAGATAAGTACAACAACCTTCAAGGTTTTTACGTTGGAGTCGGACATGCGGTTAGAGGCCTTGCAGCTCAACCTGGTGTTCGTCACCAGTTGATTTAGCGATAGAGCCGATCACAAACGCAGTTTCGCCCGCTGCGCGCAAAATGCTCAGCGCGTTATCGGTTTCGCTCGCTGGAATCGCGATCACCATGCCCACACCGCAGTTAAAGGTGCGGTACATTTCGCGCACATCCACGTTGCCGCCTTTTTGCAGCCATTGGAATACGGGTGGGAAGGTCCAGCTCTTGGTGTCGATAACGGCTTTACAGCCTTCGGGCAATACGCGAGGAATGTTTTCAGTCAAGCCACCGCCGGTGATGTGCGCCATAGCGTTGACGTTGGATTCTTTGATTAGCTTAAGTACCGATTTCACGTAAATACGGGTTGGCTCCATCAGCGCGTCTGCCAAAGGTCTGCCACCGCAGTCTTGGGTCAGATCGGCATTGGTGACTTCGATGATCTTGCGGATCAATGAGTAGCCGTTGGAGTGAGGGCCGCTAGAGGTGAGGGCGATTAAGGTGTCGCCTTCTTTCACTTTGCTGCCATCGATAATGTCAGATTTTTCGACCACGCCGGTGCAGAAGCCAGCCAAGTCGTAGTCTTCGCCTTCATACATGCCGGGCATTTCAGCGGTTTCGCCGCCGACCAATGAACAGCCTGCCAGTTCGCAGCCGTCGCCGATACCGGATACCACTGCAGCAGCAACATCTACATTCAGTTTGCCGGTGGCATAGTAGTCGAGGAAAAACAGCGGCTCAGCGCCGGTGACTACCAAATCGTTAACGCACATGGCCACCAAATCGATACCGATGGTGTCGTGTTTGTTCAGGGTCATCGCCAAGCGCAATTTGGTGCCTACACCATCGGTGCCTGATACCAGTACCGGCTGGCGATAGCCCGCAGGAATCTCACACAAAGCGGCAAAGCCACCCAAGCCGGCCATTACCTCGGGGCGACGGGTGCGTTTGGCGACGCTCTTAATACGCTCGACCAGCGCATCGCCAGCTTCAATATCAACGCCTGCATCTTTGTAGCTAAGGGATGGGGTAGGGTTTTGGTTTTGGCTCATAGGAAAGGGCTCACAGCTCTGGCAGTTGGACTGGTTGAAAAAAAGGCCGCCATTCTAACAGCTTATATGGCCGCTTGCAGGTTCAAAGCGCAGTGCCTGTGCAAGTAATTCTGTTTCTGCTGAAGAATGGGGTGCTGGCAATACGGGTTTTTGTTGAATGCTTCCCTAATTTGGTCTGCCGCGTACTTGTTTAAGCCTGTTACAATGCCGCCTCATTGCTTGTTGCTGACTGTATTTAGAGGTATTTCTGTTGCGTTTTCTGCATCTACGTCTGCTGGTTTCATCCTTGTCTGTATGCTTGAGTGTCGCGCTTGCCTGCGGTGCAAATGCGGGGCAAAAGGTCGATATCTATCGCACCGATACACTGGTGAAATCCCAATCCGAGCGCGAGCGCAACGCCGCTGCCCGTACCACCTTTGGCCAGTTGATCGTGCGTGTTTCCGGGCAGACCAGTGCGCTGGAGCATCCTGCTATCAAGGCAGCATTACCAAAAGCAGAGAATTATCTGTTTGGTTTTAGTTACAAATCCTCTGCTGAAAAAATCACTGTCAATGGCAAAACCTTCCCGGCAGTTGGTTTGCAATTAAACTATGAACCATTGGCGATTGAGCAATTATTGCGTGAATCGCAATTGCCGCTGTGGCCTGCTATTCGCCCGAAGGTGCTGGTGTGGTTGGTGGCCAAAGACCCAACCGGCTTGCGGTTGGTGCCTGAGCTCACCGATTTACAGGCGATGCAGATGCAAGCGGAGTATCGCGGCTTGCCGCTGGTGTTCCCCAAGCTGGATTTGGAAGACACCCTGTCACTCAGTGCCAATGATTTGTGGGAATTGAATTTTGAAAAAATAAAAGCGGCATCGCTGCGCTACAAGGCGGATGCAATCTTGGTTGGGCGCTACACGCCTTCCAGTATGGGAGTGATCCCCGCGCCGGTGATCCCGGAGGAGCAAATTGACGATTTGATCGATGCAGCATATGCAACATCGAGTAGTGCTTCCTCCTCTTCAGTGGCAGCAAGCTCTAGCCAAGCGGGCGATAACCTTGTGGTGGCCGAGCCAATTCCCGGCCCTTGGATGGGTGATTGGCAGTTGTTGCATGAAACTAGCAATCAATCTTTTGCCGACGAAACACCAGAAATCAAAGGCTTGTTTGTCGCCGCCATTGATCATGCGGCTGATTATTTTGCCCATCAATACGCCATCATGCCCACCAGTCAAGGTCCACAAACGATTGTGTTGCACGTTGGCAATATCACCAGTTTTGGCGCGTTCAAGCAGGTGCAGGCTTATCTGAGTGAGTTGGCGATGGTGCAGCGAATGGAAGTGATGCAGGTTAATGCCGAAGGTTTGCGCGTGCGCTTAACAACCGAGGGCGATGCGCGTTTATTGATGAGTACACTGGCACTGGGGCGCCGTTTGGCGCCGCTGCAATCTGAATCTTTGACTGACCCACTTGCGCAAACACCTATGGTGGCAGCACCAGCAGATGATCAGGAATTAGCGTCTCTCGATACTGCTATCGATCCGGCAACAGCAGAAGGTATCGATGTCGACGCCATGGCAGAGCTGGATCAAGCGCTGGCAAATGAGCAAATCCCCGGCATTACTCCCGAGCCGCAGGCGCTGGAAACAGCTCCTGTTTATGGCGGCACTGTTGAAAACCCTTTGATGTATGTGTGGCAGAAGTAGTTATGGTTAGCTTGCCCCAGCAATTGTCCTTGAGTGTCAACCTGAATGATGACGCCACGTTTGATAATTTCTATGCTCCCGCCCATACGCACAACGCGATGGTGGTGAAAGGCTTGCGCGATCAGTTGGATGATAGCGGTGAAGCCTTTGTCTATTTATGGGGTGCTCCTGGTTGCGGTTTGACGCACCTGTTACAAGCTGCCTGTCATCAAGCGCAAAGTATGGGCATGTCGGTACAGTATTTGCCACTGCGCGATTTGGTCGGTTATGCGCCGGACGAATTATTTACCGGTTTGGAAATGGTTGATCTGGTTTGTCTCGATTGCCTGCCTACCGTTGCTGGCCGCCCCGATTGGGAGTTGGCGATTTTTAATCTTTACAACCAACTGCGCGACCAAGGTAAACGCTTGTTGGTTGCCGCTGAGCACAGCCCACGCGAGCTGGCCTTAAGTTTGGAAGATTTGCGCTCCCGCTTGCAGTGGGGACTGACTTATCAGGTGCACAGCTTGAGTGATGACGATAAACAGCAAGCGCTGCAGATGCGCGCTCGTGCGCGCGGGTTGGAATTGAGTGAGGATGTGGCGCAATACATTATTCAACGCCTGCCGCGCGACACTAATGAGCTCTTTTGGCAGCTGGCGCGGCTTGATCACGCCTCGCTTGCCGAGCAACGTAAACTTACCATTCCTTTTGTAAAGAAAGTATTAGCGATTTGATCTCCCTCTGCTTCACCTCCAAACTCCGCTAAAGCTGATCACCACTTTAGGTTTTCACATAAAGCGGGACGTAGACAAGTGAGTAATACACTAATCTTGTTCCGCGTACTCAGCTTAACAATATAACGATAATCAGATTACGTTCATCACAACGACAACAGGTTCGAACGAGCCTGATTTGCAATGGAGAATCCCAATGGCTTTATTTATACCGACTCGTTTGGTGTCGGCGCTGGCACTTGTTGGCGCATCCAGTTTAATGCTTGGTTGTGGCAGCAGTAGTGGAGGCGGTGGCGGCACGGGTGCCAGTTCAATTAAGGCGACTTCATCCACCGCGACAGTTGCTAGTAGCAGTGCCGCTGTCAGTTCCAGCGCGGTCATTGCTGGGAGCATTAAGCTCAATCAGCTCGGATTCTTGCCCGAGTCGGCCAAATGGGCTGTGGTGCCTGCAGGCAGTGCGACCAGTTTTAAAGTGATCAGTACAACCACCAGTGCTGAAGTGTTTAGCGGTAATTTAAGCGCAGCCGCTACCTGGAGCGCGTCAGAAGAGAGCGTCAAGTTGGCCGATTTTTCCGGCCTAAAAACACCGGGAGATTATCTCTTGCGGGTTGACGGCGTGAAGGATTCCTATGCCTTTACGATTGCAGCAGATGTTTACAGTGCTTTAACCGCCGCGAGCATCAAAGCCTTTTATTTCAATCGCAATAGCGCTGAATTGTTAACTGCGCACGCGGGGATTTTTGCGCGTCCGCTCGGGCATCCTGACACCAATGTAGTAGTGCATGCATCCGCAGCAACTGCCGCGCGCCCGGCAGGCACAGTGATCTCCAGCCCCAAGGGTTGGTACGACGCGGGCGATTACAACAAGTACATAGTGAACTCGGGCATTGCGACCTATTCACTGCTTGCGGCTTACGAACATTTTCCCGCAGTGTTTGATAATCAAAATTTAAACATCCCCGAAAGAGGTGACGCCATTCCCGATTTGCTTAACGAAGCACTGTGGAATCTGGAGTGGATGTTGACCATGCAGGACCCTAACGATGGCGGTGTATATCACAAGCTCACCAACAAAAATTTTGATGGCATAGTGATGCCGCACCAAGCGACCAGCGAGCGTTATGTAGTGCAAAAAACCACGGCAGCGGCGCTGGATTTTGCCGCCGTTATGGCAACGGCCAGCCGTGTTGTTGCGCAATATGAAACCCAGTTGCCCGGTATGTCCGCCAAGATGTTGGTTGCGGCAGAATCCGCGTGGAGTTGGGCAGTTGCCAATCCTGCAATTACTTATCAACAACCGAGCGATATAAAAACTGGCGAATACGGCGATGGTAATCTCAGCGACGAATTTGCTTGGGCCGCAGCTGAGTTGTACATCACTAGTAAAAAAGACGCTTATTACACCGCGATGAAACCAACGGAAACCTTTGCCACAGTTCCTTCGTGGGGGGACGTGCGCGGCTTGGGTTGGATTTCACTGGCGCATCACCGCGAGAATTTAACTGCAATCGCCGATAAACAATTAATTGCCAACCGTATCGATAGCCTCGCGGCACATTTACAATCGGTTTGGGCGGCTTCGGCTTATCGCGTCACTATGCAGAAAAATGATTTTGTGTGGGGCAGCAACTCGGTGGCGCTGGGGCAGGCAATGATGTTGGTGCAAGGCTATCGTTTAAACGGCAAGCGCGACTATCTGGATGCCGCGCAAGCGATGCTGGATTATGTACTCGGCCGCAACGCGACGGATATGTCGTTTGTAACGGGTTATGGTGATAAAGCAACAATGCATCCACATCACCGACCGTCGGAAGCCGATGGCATCGCGCAACCTATTCCCGGTTTTATCGCCGGTGGTCCGCAGCCGGGGCAGCAGGATAAATCCGGTTGTAATGTGCCTTATCCTTCCAATATCGCCGCTAAATCCTATTTGGACGATTGGTGTAGCTATGCGAGCAATGAAATCGCTATTAACTGGAACGCGCCTTTGGTGTATGTATCTGCGGCGATTGAGGCGTTGACGCCGAAATAGTAGAGATGTTTTCTTGAGATCAATATCGCATAGCAAAGATGTATTTTTAATCTGGGGAGTCGTCATCCTCGCGTAGTGGGGATCCATAGGCTTAATTACTAAAAGCTGGACTCCCGCAAGCGGGAGTGACGATGAAACAATAAATAAGCAGTTCGCCAGCCATTGCGCTGGCTTTTTTATGGGCAACCGATAAGAGTGTGATCGGTTAGCAAGATTGTATGGAGCAATGAAGCGCATGATTGAGCATTAAATTTTCCCATTCGGCTTATCGCACTACGAGGTAATCACTATGAAAACCTGCGTAAAAAAATGGCTAGTTATTACCAGTTGTTTGGGTTTTATTTCCTGTGGTGGCGGTAGTTCAGGTTCCGGTAATAAATCCACATCATCCATTGCAACAAGCACTGCACAGTCATCAGCAAGCCTGATTAATTCTTCAGCTGTTTTTTCTTCTGCTCTTTCATCCAGTGCAGCGAGCATTGTATCGGGTTTGGCCGTTCGTCCATCCAATACGACTTGCCTTGCACCTGCGCCAATTACCGCCAGTGCACCGATCAGTATTAATTGGCAAGCAGTGTTTCCTTCTCTACCGAATATCGCTAACGCCACCAATTTATTGCAGGCACCCAATGACAATAGCTATTGGTACGCAACACGGCAGTCGGGCAGGGTAGTGCGTTTTCAAAATAATGCTAACGTCAATACATTAACCGAAGTATTAAATATTGAAGACCGCGTAGATTTTTCTGGCGGTGAGACTGGCTTGCTAGGTATGGCGTTTCATCCGCAATTCACCGCGAATCGCTATGTGTATTTCAATTATATCGGGCGCAACGCGAGTAATAATTTGGAGACTCGCGTGACTCGATTTGAAGTGTCTAGCAATGGAGTGATTAATCGCGATTCAGAAATTATTTTGCTGCGGTTCAATCAACCTTATTCGAATCACAACGGCGGACAAGTTGCGTTTGGCAGCGACGGATATTTATATATTAGTTCCGGTGATGGTGGCAGTGGGGGTGACCCTCAGCAAAACGGACAGAATAAAAATAATCTGCTCGGTAAAATCTTACGCATTGACGTCAATAACATCAGTGGCGGGCGCAATTACGCAATTCCTGCTGATAATCCATTTGCGACTACTGGCGGTGCAGCTGAAATTTGGGCCTATGGCTTGCGCAATCCTTGGCGTTTTAGTTTTGATCGGGAAACTAATGAATTGTGGGTGGGCGATGTGGGGCAGAGTGCATGGGAAGAGATTAATTTGGTAACCGCTGGAGGAAATTACGGCTGGGGTGATATGGAAGGTGACTTTTGCTATAGCGGACGCGCCAATTGCTCTATGGCTAATAAAATAAAACCGGTGTTGTCGATTAGTCACAATACTGGCGTGTGCTCAGTGATTGGCGGTTATGTTTATCGCGGGGCACAATATCCTGCCGCTTACGGAAAATATTTTTTCACCGATTACTGCGTTAATACCACGCAGTCAATCACACGTAACAGCAGCGGCACTGTTAGTGTTAGTAGTCACGGTAATGTGCCCCTCAATATAGTGTCTTTCGCGCAAGATAATTTAGGTGAGCTGTATGCACTTGGCCAATCAGGTGCCGGTGTGCAAATCGTAAAAATGCAGGCCACTGGTGGAGAATTGCAGCCGGGCACAATGGCCGCGAGTTTATCGGCAACAGGCTGTGTCAACTCGGCAAATCCAACACTGCCTGCTGCGGCTATGATCCCCTATAAAGTTGCCAGCCCGTTTTGGTCTGATACGGCAGAAAAGGAACGCTATTTATCGCTGCCGAATAACACATCAATCGATTTAACCAGTGCCGGTGATTTTTTATTTCCTGTCGGCAGTGTGTTGATGAAACATTTCAAATTAAATAACCGTTATATAGAAACACGGTTGTTTGCACGCGGTGAACTAGGCTGGCAGGGTTTTAGTTACGAATGGCGCGACGATCAAACGGACGCGCGCTTATTATCCGACGGCAAAGAAAAACTAATTGAAGGTGTTCAATGGCAATACCCCAGTCGCGGCCAATGCCTCACTTGTCATACACAGGTGGCGAATTTTTCACTGGGCTTGGAAACTCTGCAACTAAATAATTCCATGCTGTACAGCGCAAGTGGTATCAATGCTCATCAATTTGATACGCTCGACCATATCAACTTATTTTCAAGTGCAATTACATCCACTCAGAAAGCGCAAACACTTTTTTCACTCGATGATCCCAATGCAACTTTGATGCAGCGTGCGCGCAGTTATTTGCATAGCAACTGCAGCAATTGCCATAGCTCCAATGGCCCTACGCCGGTGAGTCTGGATTTGCGTTACCGCATTGAGTTTGCCGCAACGCAAACTTGTAATGTGCAACCAACAGCGGGCGATTTGGGTATTAACAATGCCCGCATAATCGCGCCGGGTGAACCTGAGCGCTCAGTATTGCTTGCGCGTATGAAAGCGCGAGATGACAACCAAATGCCACCCTTGGGCTCGCATTTGGTTGATCAAGCGGCAGTGGATGTTATAGCAGCTTGGATTGGTGGATTGGAAAACTGCGCACAATAAAAATCTATAGGGCTGATAAAAATTAAAGCTCGCCAGCGTTTCGCAAAGTATTTAGCTCCTGCCAAAAGCTTCGTTCTTTAATTGCTGTTTCGCGTAGTTTTTGTAATTGTAATGCGGAGAAAAACTGGCCGTGTTTTACCACGGCGTGGGGACTCTGAAGTGTGGATAAATTCTCCAGCGGATTATCTTCAGACAAAATTAGGTCGGCGTTATAGCCAATGGCGACCTGCCCCCACTCTGATTCTTTACCCAGTACTTTAGCTGCGTTAATAGTGGCAGCACGCAGAACTGCAACTGAGGGAAGCCCCGCCTGCTGCATTAATTCTAACTCTTTATGGGTGGCCAAGCCGTGGGGCGATAGTAATACACCTGAGTCGGAGCCAACCAACAGACTAATATCAGCTCGATAGAGCTCGCGGGTAATTTCCTGTAAGAAGGCGAATGTTTTTTGATTGTGTTCAACCATCTCTACTGAACTTTTGGACCAGCGTTTGACTTGGTTTTGTTTTTCCTCCAGCGCGATAATGGGTGAAATATAACCCTTCGGTAACGCATCAATAAAGGTTTGTTTTTGTGCGCTGATTTCAGTGAGTTGCCAAAAAATATTCAAGGTCGGCGTAATGGGTGTATTCAGCGTTTTCAATTTAACAATAGTTTCATCCAGCTTTTGCTGGTCCTGCTGATAATTCAGTGGCCCTTGAAAAATATCTTCAACATGTTCCAGCGATTGTAATCCCGCCAGCGTATTCCACTCCATATCAGGTGCCGGGTGAGGGCCATGTTTGGCAACGGGGATCTTTTGTTTTTTGGCTTCGCGCAATAAAGCTTGCAACACCGGCGCATCCAAATTGCCATAGGCTTTTATCAGGTCATAGCCTTGTTGTTTGGCTTTCATCACTGCCTTGCTTGCCTGGGCAGGTGTTTGGGCTGAGTAGTGTATGTGTGCATTTTTAAAACCGGAAATAATCGGACTGCTCACCGTTAGGGTGCTGCCAATCCTGTTGCCGATTTCAAGCTCTTTGCGCCACTGTAAATGTTCTTTTACGCCGTTCATCAGCCGCACGTGGGTAACGCCGTGAGACAACGCGATAGTAAAAGCGGCGGGGGCGAATGCATGAACATGCATATCAATTAACCCGGGCATGACGTAAGACCCCTTGCCATCATGTCGTGTATGGTGTTCGTCTGTAATCGGAGTGCGTGCAGGCTTAATAGCAGTGATCTTGCCGTTAAGTATTTGCAACTGTTGGTCTCTAATTATTTGAGCAGTATTTATATTGAGAATGTGTACATTATCAATATAAAGAGATAAGTCGGCATTTTTGTCAGTATCGCTGGCGTAGGCTGACAAGCGACCAATTGCGACAATAAATAGAATGAGGAATCGGGTGGTGACTGTTGGTGTTTTCATAAGTGCGTTTCCTTTGAGTAGATGGAAAGCACTATTTCATGGATAGGTGTTGCGTTCGTCTAATCGCGAGATACTAAACGGCTGGAATCTTGTTTCTGGACGTTTTGAGCGAGAGTCGTATCGCGAAACTCGCTGGGTGTCATCCCCGTTGCTTTCTTAAATGATTGATTGAAAGTGGCTTTTGAACTAAATCCCGCGGCGAAAGCTAAATCAGTGAGGTTGATATTGTTGTGAGCACTTAATGCATTTTTGACCTTCTCAATGCGATGCTGGTTAATGTAATCATTAAATGACATGCCTGCGACCAAATTGATAGATCGGGAAATATCCCGCGTTGCCATTCCAGACAGATCTGACAATTGATTAAGCGTTAGCCGTTGTTGGCAATACCATTGCTGCGCAAGGATTTCTTTATCGAGAATCGCAAACAGGCTTTGATAGTCTGCGGCTGATTCTTCGCCTTTTTTTGCTTCAGTATTGATACCAGAGGATTCAGTAGTTGTCGTGCCTGTTACAGTTTCCAAGCTCGCGCGGCGATTGTTGAGAATTAAGATTAGTAACAAACAGACGATGAGAAAAATAAAAGAGCTCGCCGCGTAGCCGATAGTATTTAGCTGTGCGCCTAATTCTATCTGAAAGTTAAGCCTGAGTAGATCCAGCGCACTGAACAGGGTTGAGACACCAATTAACCAAGCAAGCCAAGCCAAGGAAACCTCAGCTGCATCCGAGCGTTGCTTTGTTAGCTGCTGATTGAAGTCGATAATAAGTTTTAGTGTTAAGAGAGCATAAGCAATACGCCAGACGGTTCCCACCGCAATAATAAGTTGTGTATGAGCAGTGAAAGGTATGACCAATAACATCGGCAAAAAATGCCAAACCGCTTGATAACCGGCAGTCCCGCCAATTAACCGTCTAACGGCAAAATACAAAGCTGGGCCGTAACCCAGCACAAAGATGGGGGAAATTAAATGTAGCTCACCGGAGATGCGCAGGTCTTCAAGCACATTGGTAATAGCTGCAATCCCTATCAACGCAAGCAGCACACATACACCGCGATAAGCAGGTGTAGTGATAAACATTAAAAAACCAAGTACTGCGATAGACAGCATCCCTGCATTAAACAAACTGACCAGTGTTACCAGATCCATTGAATTAATAATCTCTTAATGTGCACTATTAAGGCGCCACACAATCCAAACATTGCACATAAATTCCCTGCGGGTCATTCATGCGTTGTAAATCGCTGAGCGGTTTTAAGGTGGGAGCGAGATTGTTTAATACATTGAGTGAGGTGAATTTTTCTAATAAGGATGTGGGTGCAAGCATGCCTGCTTGTCCGCCTGTTAGTGAGCGCAACAATTCTTCTTTGGGGGAAAGTGGGCGCTGCACAAATTCAACTTGATAGCTGCTGAGATTTGCTGCTTGTGCGATGGCCACAATTACATCCTTTAGTGTGCCCAGTTCATCGACCAAACCAATTTCTTTGGCTTTGTTGCCCGTCCATACATGACCTTGGGCTATTTCATCAATTGCGCTGACTTCTTGCTTGCGTGCATCGGCTACCAGGGTGATGAAACGCTGGTAAATATGATCGACGCCCATTTGCACAACTTTGCTGGCTTTTTCTGACAGCGGGCGATCCAGTCGCATAGTGCCGGCTAATTCGGTGGTGCCTACGCCGTCAGTATTAATACCAATTTTTTGCAGGGATTTTTCCAGTGTCGGGAACGCTCCGAAGACACCAATGGAGCCGGTGATGGTAGTGGGTTGTGCCCAGATTTTATCGCCTGCTGTAGCAATCCAGTAGCCGCCGGATGCAGCGACTGTTCCCATGGAAATATAAATAGGAATTTTTTTCTCGCGCAGGGCGATAATTTCTGAGCGAATAATTTCTGACGCAAAGGCGCTGCCGCCGCCAGAGTCGATACGAATCACCAGCGCTTTGATGCTTTTGTCATCACGCACTTGGCGCAATAATTCCAGCATGCTTTCGCTGCCGATGCTGCCGTCGGGTTGGTACCCATCAACAATAGAGCCGGAGGCAACAACAACAGCCACTTTATTTTTATCCAGTGTGGGGTGCTTGCGAATATCGGCCAAATAGGACTTGACCCCGACGCCGTTATACCAATTGCCGTCTTTACTTTTTCCAGCTTGTTCAACCAACATTTTTTCCATGTCTTGACGCGAAACCATTTTATCGACCAGTGCTTTTTCTAATGCCAGCTGTGCACTGTTGCCGGTGGTTAAGGCCATGTGGGCATCAATGTTGTTAACGTAATCGTTGATGCTACCCGGTGGCAATTTACGGCGGCTTTCAATTTTTCCGGTGTAGTTGCCCCAGAGTTCGTTGATCCACTGGGCGTTGTGCTCGCGTGATTCCGCTGACATATCGTCGCGCAGATAGGGTTCCAAGTAATCTTTGTATTTGCCGGAGCGGAAGGCGTGGATGGTGACCCCGAGTTTATCCAGCGCAGTTTTGTAATAGTTCATATAGCGGCTGTAGCCGGTAATTTCGATCATGCCCATTTCGTGCAGATAAATTTCATTGGCAAAACTGGCGAGGTAGTATTGGTCTTGTGAGTAGTTGTCGCTGACCGCGATAATTTTTTTACCAGCACTTTTAAAGTTTTCTAACGCTTGGCCAATCTCATCCATTTTGCTGATGCCGCCACCGAGCAAGCGACCGGGTTCCAATACCAACAAGTTGACGCGTTTGTCTTTTGCCGCTTTATTGATGGCTTCAACAATATCACTTACCAGCGTTTCGTTTTCTTCTGGATCTTCATCGGATAGCAGCAAGCTGGTTGGATCTATATAGCTCCGTTGATCGACTAATAGCCCCGTGGGCGCCAGACGCAGCGCAAAGGTGTCTGGTAGTGGTTTGGGTGCACTTGAGCCTATAGCGACGATAAAAATAATCAAAAAAACGATAAACAAGGTGTTCATCAACGCATTGCGAAACCAGGTAATACCCGCGCCTAAGCCACCAAAAAAAATACTCCACGCGCTGCGTTGTTTGGGCGCGGGCAGTTGCGGTGCAGCGGGTTTAGGTTGTGCTGGGCTGGGTTGCGTGGAATTGGGCGCTGCAGGTGGCTCGTAATAATTCACAGACACAATAACTTCCTTCTGAAAAATTTTAAGAATGGTTGCTTTTGGTAGACAAATAATAATTCCAGTATTGCAGCCAGCGGCTGGTCATCATCGCTGCGATAAACAAGGTAGTAACAAGAATGGTCATGACCCAATAGCTCCAGTGCCAGCTGCTCATCAGCAGCGGGATAATAATCAGGAAATACATCAGCAAAACAAAACACATCCAGCTATAAGTGCGGTGTTTTGGTTTGATCAATCCCGGAATAAAAATCAACAGCGGAAATATTGATACTAACCAGGTCGCCAGTTTTACATGGTCATTCAAAAAATAATTGAGCGTGAATACCACCAGCAGTGCGATATAACAGCTATTGCACACGAGTTGACCCATGCGTAATTTTTTATGCAGTTCAATTGAATCTGCATCGGTAATCACAATGACTTTTTTCGGTTTTTCAGCTGTGTGCGTGTCATTGTGTTCTGGCGTGTTAGTCATACATCAACCTTGTGTTTAATTCGGGAGCTTCAATTTGAAGTTTCAATGAACGAGTTTTAGTGCGAGTGTTGCTACCCGTTTACCCAGTGCTTGGCAGAGCGTAATTTCGTCGCCGCTCAGTTTGGTGGGGGTATCGCCACTGGCGAGATGGGATGCACCATAAGGAGTGCCGCCTGTGCGAGTGCTGCTGACTGCTGCTTCACTATAGGGGATGCCCGCAATCACCATACCTTGATGCAGGAGCGGTAGCATCATGGAGAGCAGGGTGGATTCTTGTCCGCCGTGCAATGTTGAAGTTGAGGTAAATACAGCGGCGGGTTTATTGATTAAATCGCCATTTAGCCAAAGGCCGCTGGTGCCATCGAGAAAATATTTCATCGGCGCGGCCATGTTGCCAAAACGAGTAGGGCTGCCGAGGATTAAACCGGTGCAATGTTTCACATCGTCTTCGCTGCAATAAAGCGCACCACTGGCGGGAATTGCTGCTTCGGTGGCCTCGGTGACGGTGGATACCGCAGGTACAGTGCGCAAGCGCGCTTCAATGCCACTGACTTGTTCAACACCACGCGCAATTTGTTTTGCCATTTCGAGGGTTGAGCCGTTGCGGCTGTAGTACAAAACTAAAATATACGGTGTCATAGAATGGTCTTTACGTGTTCGGGTGGTCGGCCGATCACGGCTTTGTCGCCATTGATTGCAATCGGTCGTTCAATGAGTTTAGGGTTTTCTACCATCGCTTTAATCAGCGCCGTTTCACTGAGTTTTTCATCGGCAAGATTCAACTCTTTGTAGGCATCTTCACCTTTGCGCAATAAATCGCGCGCGCCTATGCCTAATTTGCTCAGTAGGGCTTTTAAGGTTTTAGCGTTGGGCGGTGTTTCCAAATAGAGAATGATCTCGGGTTCCTGCCCTTGTTCACGCAACAGGCTCAGCGCCTCGCGCGATTTTGAGCAGCGCGGGTTGTGATAAAGTGTGACCATAATTGTCTCTTGATAAGGTTTATTCATAATGGCAGCGGCAGATTATAACGGCTGCGCCCCCGACTTGGTTTAAGGATTTAACGTTATGCTTCGCTCATCCTCATTTGTTGAGTTTATCCATACACGATATCGTTGGTTGAGAGGATTTCTGTCGCTGATGATACGCCAGTATCAAGCCAAATCATGCCAGAAGAGTGCCGCATCGCTCACCTACGTCACCCTGTTTGCCACTGTGCCGATGATGACAGTAACCTATTCCATGTTTTCGATTATCCCGGCCTTTCAGGATCTTGGCGATCAATTGCAATCATTGTTGTTCGAACACTTTTTGCCCAATAGTGAACAGGATCTGGGTAAATACCTGAAAGACTTTTCTGCACAAGCACGCAATCTGACCGCATTTGGTTTGGCATTTTTGTTGGTATCTGCCTATTTGATGCTCAAAAATATCGAGCAAAATTTTAATGGCATCTGGGGTGTATCGCGCGGTCGGCGCGGCGTTGCCAATTTTTTACTCTATTGGGCAATTCTGAGTTTGGGGCCGCTACTGCTCGGCGCCGCATTGGGCATGAGCACCTACCTTGCCTCTTTGCGTCTGTTAGTCGGCCCTTACGATAGTTTGGGTGTTATTGAGTGGACTTTTCGGTTTGCACCTTGGGTACTAACTTGGGCTGCATTCACGCTGTTGTTTGTCGCTGTACCTAATTGCAAGGTGTCAGTAAGGCACGCCATGATCGGCGGTTTTTTTACCACGCTCGGCTTTCAGGGATTAAAAGCGGCGTTTGGCTGGATTGTCGGCCATTCGTCATTCACCCTGGTTTACGGCGCTTTTGCTGCCTTGCCCTTGTTTTTGTTATGGGTCAATTTGATTTGGACGGTAATTTTGGGGGGCGCGGTTTTTGTGCATGCCATTGGCGCGCACCAAGTGGTGCTGCGGGATCGTAATTATCCGGATCTATTTGCCAGTTTAATGATTCTTTGGCGCTGTTATAGCGCTTCGGGGCAGGGGGCTGCGGTAGCGGAACGGGAGCTTGCGCAAGGGTTGGCTGCAGGGCAGTGGCAACGTCTCCGCGATGCATTGGTGAAAAAGCATGTGATTAGTACGGATTATCAAGGGGACTATTTGCTCAGTCAGAATCTTCAGCTACTAAGCCTGAATCAGTTGAGCGATATTG
>CAXAVL010000032.1:0-27134 GCA_963971905.1 uncultured Cellvibrio sp. | reverse complement strand
TATCCATGGCCGAAATTTGCCTTGGCGAGTATTGGTGCGGTCGGCAACTGAGCCCATGATGATATCGGTTAAGCCGTCTGATAGACGTACAATCAAAATCAAAATCGCGGCGTGAGCGGCGGTGATGCCGAAGGTGTCGGTATAAAACACGGGAATGAAAAATCCGCTGCGCCAGACAAAGTTGGCGGCGGCATCGCCCATTGAATAACCAATTTTCTCTCGCAGCGAGAGTTTGTGAGTGGATTCCTGCATGGTCTTAAAACCTCGTGTTGTTGTTCTGCTCAGAATGGTTTTTATGATGGATAACCGGTTGTATTCTGATGCACTTCCCTGCGATGACATTGTGTCAATCTGGTTTTTTAACTGCTTTTGGAACAGGGGCTAGTGTTGAGCTAGCCCCTGTGATCTCTCTCACCTGATCAAGCGGTTGATACAGCTTTTTCGGTATTTTTTTATAAATTTATTTGCCAGCGTTATAGGTTTCAGCGGCTTTCACAATTTCTGCGCGCGCTTCTTCCAAATCGCCCCAGCCTGCCACTTTTACCCACTTGCCTTTTTCCAGATCTTTGTAGTGTTCAAAGAAGTGTTCAATTTGCTTGAGGGTAATTTCCGGCAAGTCTTGCAGGGTTTTTACATTGCTGTAAAGCGTAGTCAGTTTATCGTGTGGAACAGCAACAATTTTTGCATCTTCACCGGCTTCATCGGTCATCTTCAGTACGCCCAGTGGGCGGCAGCGAATCACTGAGCCTGCCTGTACTGGCTGCGGGAACACTACCAATACGTCGGCGGCATCGCCGTCACCGCACAGGGTGTTGGGGATGTAGCCATAGTTGCATGGGTAGTACATGGCAGTGCTTACCAAGCGGTCGACAAACAGCGCGTTACTGTCTTTGTCAATCTCGTACTTGATACCGGAATTCATGGGGATTTCGATAACCACGTTAAAGTCATCGGGCAGGCTTTTGCCCGCAGGGACAAGTTCAAAACTCATGGTGTGTTCCTGACGTCTATGGATTAAAAATTAATGGGTAATTGTAGCTAATGGTTTCAAAGTGGGTGTCGCAGCATTCTTTAAGCTAATAGGCGGCGGATTCTACCACAACAAAAAGGCGACGATAGCAACGGCCAGTAAGGCGGCGGCGATCAACGCTAACCATGCGTTGCGGCGGCCACTGTTTAAATTGGGTTCAATGCGATTGCCGGGCGAAGTGGGACGGGTTTTCCAGCGTTTGGGTTCGCTACTGGGCAGTTTGCGCGCGACCGGTTTGCTCAGTTCATCGATGGGTTTGCGGATGCGGGTTTTATTTTCTTCCAGATCCGGCGCCACTATGCGGAAGGTATACACATCCAGACGCAATCGGTCGCCATTATTGGCGGTGGCGTTATCAATCCGCAGTTCATTGAGGAAAGTGCCGTTGGCCGAGCCAAGGTCTTTAACGCGCAGATGATTGCCTTCGACGCTGATTTCGGTGTGGCGGCGCGACAAATGGGTGCCCGGGATAACTATGTCGCACTGGTTGCCGCGCCCAATCACTGTGCCGCGCTCGGGCAGCAGAATAAAATGTTTACCCGCTAGCCAGCTGCTGTCGGAAACTAAGCGCCAGGGCGCGCTGTAAGTATCTTTGGTTTTGTCGGGCAAACTGCGTGGGTCAAGTACGATAATTTCACAACTGCCAATTTTGATAATATCGCCGGGGAAAATTTCTTTTTGGGTGATGCGCTGGCCGTTGATAAAGCAGCCGCTTGCGCTGTTGTTATCTTTGAGAAAATATTTGGTGCTTTCTTGAACGACTTTGGCGTGTGCCGGATCTATACCTTCTTCATCAATTACCAGATGATTATCTGCCGATCTGCCAATCGAGAACAGTTTCTCAACGACCCAG
Organism: uncultured Cellvibrio sp.; assembly: GCA_963971905.1. Classification (GTDB taxonomy): domain Bacteria; phylum Pseudomonadota; class Gammaproteobacteria; order Pseudomonadales; family Cellvibrionaceae; genus Cellvibrio. The sequence goes on along the minus strand of CAXAVL010000032.1, from coordinate 25,251 downwards.
AGCGGCGGGCGTCGGTTGTCCTTAAAATGAAGTTTGAGCATGGCAGATTCCGTTTTTGTCGTATAAATAATCTTTTTTTGCCGTTATCTACCCTGAATTTGCCTATTTTTGGCGACGATCCTGTGATCTGAATGACCTTATCATCGAATTCTATTAACTCATACCCCAAAGGGCAATCAAATGGCTGATATTACTGAGTATTCCCTTCCGCAACCAAAAAATAAAGTGGTTATTCATTACTGCAATATGTGCCGTTGGATGCTGCGCTCGGCGTGGCTAGCCCAGGAGCTGCTCAGCACCTTTGATAGTGAGTTGGATGAAGTAGCCTTGCACCCGGGCACAGGGGGCATTTTTCACGTCTGGCTCAATAACGAATTGATTTGGGACAGGGTTAGCGATGGCGGCTTTCCCGAGGCCAAAGAACTAAAACAGCGAGTGCGCGATTTGCTTTGCCCGGAGCGTTCGCTCGGCCATAGCGATGGGCACAGCAAAAAAGGCTGACTTTTGTAACAAATCGTTTCTGCCGCCCTGAGTTGATGGGCTTTTTACTGTTTTACCTAAGGGTGGCTGGCATAATGGCTGCCCTCTGGCCTATACCCACTGGCTGAGCCCCAATTCGGGGGTTTGTCACCCAAGCTTTTTGTTCAGGGAAATTCACCAACCGGATTTTTTCATGCAACTATTTTTACGTTTTTATTCGTCACTCAATCGGCTCTACCGCGCGCTTGTTATTCGTCGCCCCTACCATGTGTTGACCGCATTGGTGTTGCTCACCCTGTTGGCCGCAGCTGGGATGACCAACTTCAAGTTGGATGCCTCGGCTGACTCCCTCACGCTGGAGCATGATACCTCGATTGATTATCTGCGTGAAATTTCCAAACGCTACCAGAGCGGTGATTTTTTGGTGCTTACCTACGCGCCGAAAGCGGAGATGTTTTCCGATGAGTCGATCGATACACTCAAACAGTTGCGCGATGAGTTAGCGAGTGTTGATGGTGTGGCGAGTGTCTACTCCATGATCGATGTACCGCTGCTCTATAGCCCCATGCGCCCACTCGCGGAACAAAAAGAATCGACCCGCACGCTGCTCACCCCCGGTGTGGATCGCGCAATGGTCAAACAGGAGTTTTTAACCAGCCCGATTTATCGCGATATGTTGTTGAGCCCCGATGGAACTACCTCGGCAATTTTGCTCAATTTAAAAGTAAATAATCACTATATCCAGTTGGCGCGTCAGCGCGATGCGCTGCGCATGAAGCGCGACAAAGAGGGGTTGAGCGAAAGTGAAACACAAGAGCTGGCGCAGGTGTCGGCCGAGTTTTTGGATTACCGTACTAAAACTGCAGCACAGGACGCGGCGCGAGTGGAAATTGTGCGCGAAATAGCGGCCGCATATCGCGACCGCGCGCAAATTTTTCTCGGCGGTGTAAGCATGATCACCACCGATATGATCGCTTATATCAAAAGTGATCTAGTGGTATTTGGCAGTGCACTGTTGGCGTTTATTGTGTTTATGTTGGCATTTTTATTTCGTCAGTGGCGCTTTGTGGTATTGCCGCTCGCGGTGTGTTTGATGTCGGTCACTTTAATGCTCGGTTGGTTGAGTTGGATCGACTGGCGGCTTACGGTTATCTCCTCTAATTTTGTTGCGCTGTTATTAATTATGGTATTTGCGTTCACTATTTATGTAGTAGTGCGCTATCGCGAAATTCATGCACTCAATCCCGAACTGGATCAGGCTGAAATAGTTTTGCAAACCATGCGCGATATGGCAGTGCCTTGTTTGTATTCCGCATTGACCACCATAGTGGCGTTTATGTCGCTGGTGATGAGTGGCATACGCCCGGTGATTGATTTTGGTTGGATGATGACGATTGGTTTGATGGTTGGGTTTGTGCTGGTATTTGTAGTGCTGCCTGCAGGCTTGATGATTTTGCCTAAAGGCGAAGCAAAAGATCGCGGCGATAACTCTGCCGCACTCACTGTGCGTTTTTCCAAATTAGCTGAGCTTCACGGCAGCACAATTTTAGTGCTGGCATTAATCATTGCCAGTATCAGTGTGTGGGGTATTAGTCGGTTGGAAGTGGAAAATCGTTTTGTCGATTATTTTAAAAGCGACAGCGAAATCCATCAGGGTTTGAGTGTGATAGATCGCCAGCTTGGCGGTACAGTAACGCTTGATATTATTCTCGATGCCGATAAAAACACCATCGATATCGTCGATGCAGAGGCAGGCGATGAAGAAGATCCCTTTGCCGAAGCTGGCGATGAAGACCCATTTGCAGATAATTCTAGTGCCGCCAAAAATGCACCTAGCTATTGGTTTAGTGTGGCGGGTCTGGATCAAATCAAACAACTGCACAACTATTTGGAATCCTTGCCGGAAGTGGGCAAGGTGCAATCGCTCGCCACTGTGTATCAATTGGCGCACGACATCAACAAAGGCAAGTTGAATGATTTTGAGTTGAATGTGCTGCGCAATATGCTGTCCGATGACATCAAAAACTTTTTGATCACACCTTATTTGGTAGATGAGGCACAGCAAACTCGTATCACCTTGCGTGTAATTGAAACTACACCCAATTTAAAACGCGCAGAGCTGGTGGAAAAAATTCGTCACTACGCGCTTGCCGATGTCGGTTTTAAGCCAGAGCAAGTTAATTTCACCGGCATGTTGGTGCTCTATAACAATATGTTGCAGAGTTTATTTGCTTCGCAAATTTCAACTATAGGTGTGGTTTTTATCTCCATCATGCTGATGATGATGATTTTGTTCCGCTCAATAAAAATTGCCCTGATCGCCATTTTGCCGAATATTTTGGCTGCCGGTACGGTGCTTGGTGCTATGGGCTTGGTGGGGATTCCGCTCGACATGATGACCACAACGATTGCTGCAATTGTGGTGGGCGTAGGCGTGGATCAGGCGATTCAATATTTTTATCGCTTCCGCATTGAGTTTGCGCAGGATCAGAATTACGTTGCAGCAATGCATCGCTCTCATGCATCCATCGGGCGTGCCATGTATTACACCTCAGTCACTATTATTGTGGGCTTCTCAATTTTGATGCTGTCACAATTTATTCCATCAATTTATTTTGGTGCACTCACCGCATTTGCCATGCTGATGGCAGTGATGGGGTCATTAACCCTGTTACCGAAATTGATTTTAATGCTGAAGCCATTTGGCGAAGGAAATTAGTTCTTTGTTGAGCCGTTGTCGGTGACAGAAAAAGAAAAGGGCGCATTTTTTGCGCCCTTTTCTTTTTTCGGTAACGGCTTTACCAATCCATCAATGCTTTTAATTGCGGTGTTAAATCCTCTGCCATAGCAGCATGTTGCGCTTTGGTTGGGTGGGCGTCCTGTGCATCCCCAGGATAATGTGGCGAGGTTACTTGATGCACTCGAGTGCCGTTGACGCGCGAAATGGTTTCGCGGATGTAGTCAATGAGTGCCGCCTTTTTGTCGCCATTTAAAATGGCACCCTCGGTAAGTGCTATATGCGCTTGCGGGTAGTCAGTTAATAATTGATTCACCAGCCTAACGTAAGTGCTGACATAGTGTTCGCGTGCGGGAATTCCCTGGCTGAAGTCATTGGTGCCTATAGCGCTGATAATTAAATCAGGTTGGTAGGATGTTTTATCCCAGCTAACTGGCGCTGCTTGATCGGCAATGGTTAGTGGATAAAAGTCCGGCAGATTTAATTCATCGGTTTTACCGTTCCAGCTGCGCACCAAACCCCTGCCGCCGTAACAGACTAGTTGCACTTGGGCATTGAGTGCGGCGGCGGTCAGCATGCCGTATGACTCGCGCGCATTAGACCAACTGGGATTGGCTTTTTCACTGGGAATGCGATCAATCATTTCAGCACAGGTTACCGAATCGCCTAAAAATAATAATTTTCGTTTGGGTAAGGGTGATGCGCCAAGCAGTTGGCCTTTATCTGCAATAAACCCGCTGATAGTGTTTATGCCCTGCCAGGTTTCGGTGCGGTTGGTGATGCGCACTTTGTGTTTTCCCGGCTCAGCAAAGCGAAATAATTCATAGGTTTGTGGGGCTGATGTTAATTGAATCCGTTTGGGTACCGCGTCATCCACAATGACATCAATCCAACCGTTGCCGGAATTGCTGTGCCCGGTCATGTGCAAGCTTGCGCCTTCCACATTCAAAAACAGGCTGACACCTGGGTAGGCAAAGCGCAGGCTGCCATCGTCCTGTTGTTGCGCGCGCCCCATCAGGCCAATACGTGAATCATTGGCGGTTACCGATTCCGCGTAAAGGCTGTTGCTCATTAATATGGCTGCGATCAATACACTGAGTGAAACAAATATCTTATTCATGGTTTCACCTGTTTATTTTAATAATTGCTGGATGTCGGGCAGCATGGCATCGGCCCAGATTTGATAGCCTTTGGGCGTGGGATGTAAAAAGTCACCCATTATCTCGGATGAAATATTGCCGTCTTTTTGCAGCAGTAAGGGGCCGTAATCTTTATAAAAAATGGTTTTGCGGTTGTCGAGCTTTGCGATAATTTGGTTTACTTTTTTTACCTTTTGGCGATTCTCGGATGTCGCTTTTTCATCAAACGGAAATACGCCATTGAGCAATATTTTGCTGCTTGGCCAGGCCAGTTGTAGCTGCGCAACTACGTTGGCAACACCGGCGGCGACTTGCTCGGGCGTTTCGTGAAGGTGGCCAAAATTATTTACGCCGATCAGCAGCACAATCAGCTTGGGTTGCATATTGCCGATGGCGCCGTGTTGTAAGCGCCAGAGCACATTAGCCGTATGATCGCCGCCGATGCCGAAATTGGCAGCCTTCAAGGGTTTGAAGTTTTTCTCCCAGATTTGCCAATCCCAACCTGCTGTAATCGAATCACCGAGAAATAACACATTGATGTCTTCATACTCGGCGATCACCTTATCTTCGGCGTGCATTTTGTCCCAAGCGGCAACAGGCATCCAATCGTATTCGATGGTGCGTTTGCTGGGGCTGGTGCCGGAGGGAGGCATTGGGGATAGGGCGCTAGCAAGTTGACAGAGCGCAGTAAGAGTGAGTACTGCACAGGATTGGATAAGTACTTTTTTAGCCTGAATCATAGAGGGTATTCCTGCTCAATAGCGGTTGAAAAATATCTGCCATGGCTACTCATTGCAAAAATGATTATTGGCAGAACTGTATTGCAGGCTGTGTGTTTTTTCTTTTACTTAGGTTGCGCACATTGGTGCGCTTATTATTAGTTTTTCAAGCTTAGTCGCTCATTGTGCAGATTCAAACTTTGCACTCCGGCGATATTTAAAATCAAATCTAGCAACTCATCCCAGGGTTCGGCATTGCGCATGCCTTTTACGGCTTTATCTATGCCGTTAGCTTTGCGCAGCAATTGCTGCAGTTGTGCGGGTTTTAAGCGGCGCAGTGCGGTTTGCATGAGCGGTTGACGTTTGTCCCACACACCGGCTTGTTTTGCGGCCCATTCAAAATGTTTGCCCTGCGCCACGGCTTGGGAGATTTGTACCAGCGCGCGAATTTCGCGGGTCACCGCCCAGAGGATGTTAATCGGTTCGGTGCCTTCGGTTTTTAAACCTTGCAAGGTGCGCACGGCGGCGCGGGCGTCGCCGGGCAGGGCTTTGTCGGTGAGGCCAAATACATCGTAGCGCGCGCTGTCGGCAACCACCGACGCCATCAACTCATAGCTGATGCGGTTGTCAGTGGCGAGCAATTTTAATTTTTCGATTTCCTGCGCCGCGGCGAGCAAATTGCCTTCGATGCGCGAGGCGAGTAAATCGATGGCATCACTATCAGCGTGCAAGCCAGACTGTTGCAAGCGCACGCCAATCCAGCGCGGTAATTGCGCGGAGGCAATGGGCCAGATTTGGATATGTTGTCCGGCATCTTCAATGGCTTTAAACCATTTGCTTTTTTGCGTGGCGCCGTCGAGTTTTTCGGTAACTATTAACAGCAAATTATCGGGGGCGGGTGACTGCGCATATTCCTGTAAAGCTTTTCCGCCTTTATCGCCGGGTTTGCCGCTCGGCATGCGCACTTCAATAATTTTTTTCTCGGCAAACAGCGAGAGGCTGTTGGCGGAGGCGAGCAGTTGGTTCCAGTCGAAACTGGTATCTATGTGGTACAGCTCGCGCTCGCTAAAACCATTTTTGCGCGCGGCGGCGCGAATCTGGTCGCAGCACTCTTGTATCAGCAGCGGCTCATCGCCTGAGACTAAATAAACAGGTGCCAGTTGCTTGTTGAGTGCGGCACTGAGTTGCTCTGCGCGTAGCTTGGGCATCTTATGGTGCCGCTGAGGTTGCTGGTGTTTTTACGCTGAGATTTTTAACGCGGCGCAAAATGCTATTGGCCAGTTCGCGGCGCATTTCGCGCAGCACTAACTCTTCTTCTTGCGCGGCACCGTTGGCATTGTTGACGTTGTAATTGTAGGTGCGCGAGATGCGTGCATTGGTGTCGCGCGGGGTGATGACGCCCTGTGCATTGCTGACGCTGTAATCCACGCGCAGGATAATTTCATAGGCGCTGGTGAGTGCGTCGCTGCCGACACCGGCGGTGCGTTTATCCAACACTTCGCGGCTTAAGTTCAGCGTAAGTGCATTGGCTGTTGCGCTGGTTAATTCATTGATTTTATAGCCGGGCAGGGATTGGCGCAGCGCATTGATCAGTGGGCTGTGATCGTCTTTGGTGGCGATCACTAAGTCTAGCGGGCTAGTCATCGCCAGTTTATCTTCGCCGGTGGCGGAGCCGCGCAAATGCCAGCCGCAGGCGGAGAGGCTAAGCACTAATAAACTGACGATAATTTTTTTCATATGACTCTCGATTTTTAATCCCTCCCAGCCTCCCTTTTTCAAAGGGAGGGGGTTTGTGTTCCCCCCTTTGAAAAAGGGGACTAGGGGGATTCGCTTTTAGAGGTTAACGCTCTGCTTAATTGGCAACAATATTCACTAGCTTGTTAGGCACCACAATCACTTTGCGCACGGTGACACCTTCAAGGAAGCGCTGCACATTTTCCTGTGCGAGGGCATCGGCTTCGAGTTGCTCTTTAGGTGCATCAACTGCCGCATCCAATTTGCCGCGCAATTTGCCGTTTACCTGAATAACGACTTCGATAGTCGAGCGCACCAGCGCACTTTCGTCAAGGGTTGGCCATTTTTCATTGAGCGGAATGCTCTGGTGGCCAAGTGCTTGCCAGAGTGAATGGCTGATGTGCGGCACAATCGGCGCGAGCAACAAAATTGCCGCTTCCAACGCTTCGCGTTCAACGGCTAAACCCAGTGGATTAGCGCGGTCGGCGAGTTTGCTGGTTTCGTTCAATAACTCCATGGTCGCGGCAATCGCGGTGTTAAAGGTTTGGCGACGGCCATAGTCATCGCTGACTTTTTGGATGGTTTCGTGCGTTTTGCGGCGCAAATCTTTTTGGGCTTGCGGCAGTGCGTCTATATCCAGCTTGCCCGGTGTACCGGCATTGATATGACCTTCAACCGCTTTCCACAAACGGCGCAAGAAGCGGTTAGCACCTTCAACACCCGAATCGCTCCACTCCATGCTCTGCTCTGGTGGAGCGGCAAACATAGAGAACAAACGTACTGTATCGGCGCCGTATTGGTTGATCAGCTCTTCCGGGTCAACGGTGTTGCCCTTGGACTTACTCATCTTGGTGCCGTCTTTTAATACCATGCCTTGGCAGAGCAAGCGGTCAAACGGCTCATCGCAGCTGACCAAGCCTTCATCGCGCATCAACTTGTGGAAGAAGCGCGAGTAGAGCAGATGGAGAATGGCGTGTTCGATACCGCCCACGTATTGATCCACCGGCAGCCAGTAATCGGCAGCGGCTTTGTCGAGCATGCCGCCTTCAAAGTTAGGGCAGGTGTAGCGCGCGTAGTACCAGCTGGATTCCATAAAGGTATCGAAGGTATCGGTTTCGCGTTCCACTGCTTGGCCGTCCAGCTCGGCTTTGCGCCACTCGGGATCAGCTTTAATCGGCGAGTGCACGCCATTCATCACCACATCTTCCGGCAGCAATACGGGAAGTTTGTGTGCGGGAACCGGAATTTCGCCGCCGCTGGGCAGGTTGAACATGGGGATAGGCGCGCCCCAGTAGCGCTGACGCGATACACCCCAGTCGCGCAGGCGATAATTCACCTTTACTTGACCTTTGTGCGCCATTTCCAAGGTGCCGGCGATGGCATCGAAAGCAGCATTAAAGTCGAGTCCATCGTATTCGCCGGAATTCACCAACACACCTTTTTCGGTGAATGCGGCTTTGCTTAGGTCGATAGCTTCACCATTTTGTGGCGCAATCACTTGGGAAATCGGCAGGTCATATTTCTTGGCAAATTCGTAATCGCGCTGGTCGTGCGCCGGAACCGCCATCACCGCGCCTGAACCGTAATCCATCAGCACATAGTTGGCGATCCACACCGAAACCGGCTCGCCAGTGATTGGGTGCAGGGCTTTGATGCCTGTATCTATACCGCGTTTTTCCATAGTCGCCATATCGGCTTCGGCAACTGATTGCACTTTGCATTCGGCGATAAACTGTGCCAGCGCTGGATTTGTTTCAGCGAGTAATTTGGCGATGGGGTGCTCAGCGGCAAGGCTCACATAGGTCACGCCCATAATGGTATCGGGGCGGGTGGTGTAGATATCAAAACCGGTAAATTCGCCCACTGGTGCGGCCAGGCTAAAGTGCATTTCCAGGCCGCGGCTCTTGCCGATCCAGTTGCGCTGCATGGTTTTGACCTGCTCTGGCCAGTTGGGCAGCTTGTCCAGGTCATTGAGCAGTTCGTCGGCATAGTCGGTGATTTTGATAAACCACTGCGGGATCTCTTTGCGCTCAACCAAGGCACCTGAGCGCCAGCCACGGCCGTCGATCACCTGCTCGTTGGCCAGTACAGTGTGGTCAACCGGGTCCCAGTTCACTGTCGCCATGCGTTTGTAAACCAAACCTTTTTCGTACAGGCGGGTAAAGAACCACTGCTCCCATTTGTAGTATTCGGGCTTGCAGGTGGTCAGCTCGCGTGACCAGTCAAAACCAAAGCCGAGTTGCTTCAGTTGCCCGCGCATATGGTCGGTGTTGGAGTAGGTCCAAGCGGCCGGTGCGGTCTGGTGTTTGAGTGCAGCATTCTCCGCTGGCAGACCAAAGGCGTCCCAACCCATTGGGTGCAATACATTTTTGCCCTGCATGCGCTGATAGCGTGCGATCACATCGGTGAGGGTGTAGTTGCGCACGTGCCCCATGTGTAGCTTGCCGCTTGGGTAGGGGAACATCGCCAGGCAATAAAATTTTTCTTTGCTGCGATCTTCAATAACCTTGAAGCTCTGGTGTTCTTCCCAGTACTGCTGGGCTTGGGCTTCAACTTCTGCGGGAGTGTATTGTTCTTGCATGGGGCGCTCTTGCATTGGAATCTAAGGCCTATACTAAAGGTGGAGTTTTTACTGGGCGTAAAGGTTACCAAGTAAAAAGTTGCGAAAGGCGGTGATTATAGAGGCTGTACTGCCTGTGTGGGTATAAATATCTAAAACACGAGCTGGAGCTAAATTCTATGAAGCTATCTGACGATTCAGGCAGCCAGTCTGCTGCTAACCCTTTTCACACTGCTAAGGCTAATCCCTCTTCGGTAAGCGATAGTGCAAGCACGTTTGGCACACTCAAAGAGGGGCTTGAGCACGAGGTGGATGACCTGGTCAAACTTGAGCTCACCGCCGAGCAGATGCTGGGTGAGGAGGTTGATCTGGCTAAGGCCTATATAAATGACGATATCCACGGTGTTTGGGCGGAGATAAGTGGTGGGTTTTCCCAGTGGGAGCTGATTACGGGCAAGTGGTTATTAAGTGCCGCAGACCCCACTCGCGTCGATTGGCAGTTGCATCACTGGTGGGGCGATGAGGAGTCGCAGTTTCGTCACTAAGAACAGACGCGCTATTTGTCCTACAAATTTGCTAAGCTCTCGCTCGTCTAATCATTAATAAGAATGAGTGAGCGAGAGCCTATGTTGTTGTCTCTAAACCGCACTTTGGGTGCATTTGCCCTGTTGTTATCCTGCCTGCCGATTGTTGGAGTTACCCAGCCTGTGAGTGAATTACTTATCGATCCTATCTATTTGTGGGATGAAAAGCCTTTGGTCAGCCCAGACCGCGAACATATAAAAGATCAGCGTGTTTACGCGGTGGATAATCCCGCCATGATTCCCTATTGGCCTGAGGCCGATAAGGCCAATGGCACTGCAGTGGTGATTTTCCCCGGTGGCGGTTATGTGCGTTTGGCGATTAATCACGAGGGGCACGATATCGCCAAGTGGTTCGCCGCGCGCGGCGTAGCGGCCTTTGTGGTCAAGTATCGGATGCAGGAGTACGGTTTTCCCGCGCCATTGCTGGACGGTCTGCGTGCGGTGCGTCAGGTGCGTAAACATGCTGACGAGTGGGGGATTGATCCTGCCAAAGTGGGGGTGATTGGGTTTTCGGCGGGCGGGCATGTGGCGGCGAGTGTTGCAACCCGCTCCGATTTTACGTTTGCATTGGATGATCCGCTTGGCGACATCAGTGCGCATCCTGATTTTGCGATTTTGGGTTATCCAGTCATCGCACTTTATGGGCCCGATGCTCATGCCGGGTCGCGTAAAGCGCTCTTTGGCGAGCATCCAGAGCCTAACAAGTTGCATGAAAACTCGCTGCAATATCAGGTGAAGGTGAACATCCCGCCGGTATTTATGCTGCATGGTATTGGCGACCAGTCGGTGCCGGTCGGCAACAGCCTCGCGTTTTTTGCCGAGGTGCAAAAGCATAATAAGCAGTCGGAGCTGCATATTTACCAAACTGGCATCCATGGCGTGGGCATGATTCAGGGGCAGGGCAGTGTATCTGAATGGCCGCTGGCGCTGGAGGCCTGGCTTAAAGGCTTGAAGCTCATAAAATAATCAGTTTTCAGCTTGCAGATAAGTAGGTCATTAGCATACAATCGCCGCCCCTGAAAACCGGTATACGACGCTAGTCCCAAACGCCCAGGCATGTCGCCAAGCTACTTCGTGTCGTCCATGTGTTTATTGGAGCAAGGTAAAAAATGAGTGCATACGCAATTTTTGAAAGCGGTGGCAAGCAACATCGCGTAGTTGTGGGTGAAACCCTCAAACTCGAAAAAATCGATTTCACCACTGGTGGCGTTGTTGAATTCAACAAAGTGTATCTGGTTGCCAACGGCGCAGACGTCAAAATTGGCGCTCCTGTTGTTGAAGGTGCAACTGTTACTGCTGAAGTGGTTGCTCATGGCCGTGCCGACAAAGTGAAGATCATCAAATTCCGTCGTCGTAAGCACCACATGAAGCGTCAAGGTCATCGTCAGTGGTTCACCGAAGTGAAAATCACTGCTATCAAAGGTTAATGAGGAGGCTAGAAAATGGCTCACAAGAAAGGGGTTGGTAGTTCTCGTAACGGTCGCGATTCAGAAGCGAAACGCCTTGGTGTTAAAGCCTACGGCGGCGAGTTGATTTCTGGCGGCAGCATTATTGTTCGTCAACGCGGCACCAAGTTCCACGCTGGCGTAAACGTAGGTCTGGGTAAAGACCATACTTTGTTTGCCAAAGTAGACGGTACCGTTAAGTTCGAAATTAAAGGCGCTTTTGGCCGTCAATACGTAAGCATCATTCCTGCTGCTTAATATTGCGCTAAAGTAATAGCCAAGCTTACTGCTTGCAGTGGGCAAATGAAGAACAATAAAAAAGCCCTGCCGATATCCGTCAGGGCTTTTTTATATGCAGATTAAATTTTTGTTTTTTTTCCTCTGGAGTTAGCTGTGAAATTTGTTGATGAGGCACCCATTCATGTCGAAGCCGGTAATGGCGGCAACGGCTTCATGAGCTTCCGGAGGGAAAAGTTTATTTCCAAAGGCGGCCCTGACGGCGGCGATGGCGGCGATGGCGGCAGTGTGTTTTTAGTTGCCGATGAAAACCTCAATACGCTGATCGATTATCGTTTTGTGCCCAAGTATCGCGCTGTAAATGGCCAAAAGGGCGGCAGTAAAGATTGCACTGGCGCTAAGGGTGCCGATCTGTTTTTGCCGGTGCCGGTGGGCACCACCGTAATCGATACAGATACAGAAGAAGTATTTGGCGATTTAACCGAACACGGCCAAAAATTAAAAGTCGCGCAGGGCGGTTTCCACGGTTTGGGCAATACCCGCTTTAAAACCAGTACCAACCGCACGCCGCGCAAAACATCGCCCGGAACGGAAGGCGAAATGCGCAACCTGAAGCTCGAACTTAAAGTACTTGCCGATGTGGGTATGCTCGGTTTGCCCAATGCCGGTAAATCCAGTTTTATTCGTGCAGTAAGCTCGGCCAAACCCAAAGTGGCGGATTATCCGTTTACCACGCTGGTGCCTAATCTCGGTGTAGTAAAAGTGCAGCAGCACCGCAGTTTTGTAATCGCCGATATTCCCGGTGTAATCGAAGGTGCTGCGGAAGGTGCTGGTCTTGGTGTGCGTTTCCTCAAGCATTTGACCCGCTGCCGTGTACTCATGCACATGGTTGATATGGCGCCGGTGGATGACACTAATCCCGCCGATAATGTGCGCATCATCGCCAATGAGTTGGAAAAGTTCAGCCCGACTCTCGCTACGCGTGATCGCTGGTTGCTACTCAATAAAATCGACTTGCTGCCGCCTGACGAAGTGGAAGCGCGCTGTCAGGCGGTGATTGATGATTTGGGTTGGACTGGTCCGGTATTCCGCATTTCGGCGTTGAATCGCGAAGGCACTATGCCGCTTGCAGGTAAGGCGATGGAATTGTTGGAAGCGATTTGGGAAGAAGAAAAAACCAATCCGGAAGCGCGTGAACGCGAAACCGAATTGCAAAACCAAATGGCACAGGAAGCGCGCGATCGCATTGAAGAATTGCGTTTGGCGCAGCGTGAAGCGCGTCGTGCACGCGGTGAAGATGACGATGATAACTTCAACGAAGACGATTACGATGTTGAAGTTATTTACGTTAATCACTAATACCGGTCGATTAGCGTCAAGCGCAAAATAGTGTAACCTCACGCCCGGCCTATGCTCCGGGCGTGTTGCATTAAGAGCCAAGAGTTTTGCAAAAAAATAGCGAATTATTCGAGCAGCCACTTCTCGCAAGAAAAAGAAAGCAGGCGAAAGTAAAGAGACGAGAATAAAGAAACATGAGTAAAAAAGCATGAATAAAAGAGACATTATTCCCCAGGCAAAACGCTGGGTGGTAAAAATCGGCAGCGCGCTGTTGACCAATGACGGCAAAGGGCTGGATGCAGAAGCCATTGCTGGTTGGGTCAAACAAATGGCCGAGTTGCGTCTGCGCGGTATTGAATTGGTATTGGTCTCGTCCGGTGCGGTTGCCGCGGGTATGCGCCGTTTAGGTTGGGCTGCGCGCCCAACGGAAATTCATCAACTGCAAGCCGCGGCGGCGGTTGGTCAAATGAGTTTGATTCAAAATTATGAAGTTGAATTCCAGCGCTACGGATTGCTCACTGCGCAAGTGCTGTTGGATCACGATGATCTTTCGTCACGTCAGCGCTATTTAAATGCGCGTTCTACTTTGAAAACCTTGATTGGCTTCAATGTGATTCCTGTAATCAACGAAAACGATACGGTAACGACAGAAGAAATCCGTTTTGGCGATAATGATACCCTCGGCGCACTGGTTGCGAATTTATTAGAGGCCGATTTGTTGGTGATTCTCACCGATCAAAAAGGCATGTACGACAGCGACCCGCGCAACAACCCCAACGCACAATTGCTCAGCGAAATTGCTGCCGGTGATTCGCGCCTCGAACAAATGGCGGGTGGCACTGGCGGTGCATTGGGTCGTGGCGGCATGATTACCAAAGTGCGCGCTGCGCGAGTTGCGGCGCGTTCCGGTGCCGATACGGTGATTGTTGGTGGGCGCTTTGAAAATGCCTTGCTGCGAATTGCTGCAGGCGAAAATCTGGGTACTTTTTTGTGGGCTGAACAGCAGCCGCAAGCGGCACGCAAACGCTGGATCTCCGGTCAATTGCAAACTCGCGGCACCATAGTGTTAGATGACGGCGCCGCACGTGTTGTGCGCGAGCAAGGGAAAAGTATTTTGCCGGTTGGCGTAAAAGAAGTGCGCGGCGACTTCACTCGCGGTGATATGGTGATCTGTGAAGATCTAAATGGCAAAGAAATCGCGCGCGGATTAATTAACTATCACGCCGATGAAGCGCGCAAAATTATCGGTAAACCCAGCAGCCAGATTTTTGAAATTTTGGGTTATGAAGACGATAACGAATTAATCCATCGCGATAATTTGGTGTTGAGTTAGTGAGCTGGTTTGATGCGAGGGCGTTGTCCTTTTTGGAGTTAAGAGGGGTGTTCATTATTCAGTAATTAGCGATGACATATTGGATGTGAATTGATAATCTAATTTTGTCTTATGCATTTTTACTGATTATCACAGAAAGGATTTTTTATGTGCCAATATTACACTGGGTCTGTTGCTGAAGGTGCTGGGTCGATTGCTCCAGAGTCTATTGATGTAAAGAGAGGACAATATTCTCAGGAGAGTTGGCATGTGGATAGGATGGGTGGTCAAACCCATATTTATCGCATAACACATGACTTGGGGCGGTCAGTTGATATTTATCTTTATTCAACTTTTCAGTCTCCCTTTGTGTCTGAAAATCCGGGTGCGCCATTATTTGTATATCACAAAAAAGTAAGGCTGCTTTCACAGGACTTAAATTCCTTCATCGTTGAAGGCTCTGCGAGTAACAATAGTGGTCAAAGTCCTGATAATTATGAAAGCTCGTGCCCATTTGCGTTTGTTGTTATTGTTAGTGATGGTAGTCCACCAATGCCGCCGAATAATGTTCAGGTTTAGGTATCTTGTTTGAGGCCAACAAAAGGCTCGCATTGTTGCGGGCTTTTTGTTGGTTAATTGTTCTTTGTTTACTTTGATGATCTAAATGTGTTTGAGCGTAAAGTGGCTATGGCCAATAAGCCTACCAACAATAATAAAATGATCGATGGCTCCGGTACTGAAACAGTGTTGATATTAATGCGGGTGCCATTGATGCTATCGAGGGCTAAATTGTTGCCGTAGGCATCGCCCAAGGCGTTGGCGGTTAGTGAAAAATCGCCGCTGCCTATAGCAATGGCGTTGAGCAGGATGCTGAACAAAGTAAATTCTCCTGCTTGGAAACTTTCCAAATCCGTTGCCGCATCAAACGATAATTCAAATAGGTTTAACCAACCGCTGCCACTGTTGCTGTCTTGCAGGCTGCCAAAGCCGGACAAATCCAATTGATTGCCCAGCAGTGAATCGCCCCAGTTGATATTGCCAAGGCTAAACAGGCTTGCATCGTAATTAACATTCACATCGTAAACCCCTAGGGCAGTGCTGCCATCCAAGCCGCTGATGCGAACTTGAACTTCAAGGCTGTCGCCAAGGTTGATGGCATTGTTGTCGGCAATTAAATCGATGCTGATTGCATTGGCGTTGAATGATGCAGCTATGCAGAGTATTGAAAATAGGCGTAATAGAGTTTTCATTGTTGTCTCCTTAATCTGGTCTTGTGTTTAGTTAGTGGCGCAGCCGGGGCGAGTGC
This sequence comes from uncultured Cellvibrio sp., assembly GCA_963971905.1. Lineage (GTDB taxonomy): Bacteria > Pseudomonadota > Gammaproteobacteria > Pseudomonadales > Cellvibrionaceae > Cellvibrio. The sequence continues at coordinate 9,660 of CAXAVL010000032.1, read as the reverse complement.
ATTGCAGTGTGAGTGCACGGGCATCGAGTGCATTGATGGTGCCGTCGCCATTTACGTCGCGTTGATCAATTGCCGTTGGAGTAGCGCCGCGCGCATTGGTCACGATCATTACATCGTTTTTATCCACGTCGCCGTCGCCATCCAAATCGATTACTAATTTCAGCGATATCAACAGCGGGTCGTGATCCGATGAACGATAGGCATCAGGCGCGTAAAAATTATTAATCTGCGCAGCGGATTTAAATTCGGTGTTGTAATCGAGGCTGATGGGTTCGTCAGCGTTGATATGCCAATCAGATGCGAACAATACCTGCGGAGTGAGTGAGCTGCTGGCGAGGCCGTGATCCAAATAACCCGCTTGGCCATCAAATACATAAGAGTAGGCGCGGCTGCCGCCAAACAAATTGATCAAATCGCTGTAGCCCGCGTTAAGAATCTGGCGGATAGGATCTTCTTTGGCGTAAGCGTTTAAGTCGCCGATGATTAAATAATCGGAATCATTCACGCCGGTGGGGTGAGTGCTCAACCAATTCACCAATGCAGTCGCTGCCTTGGTGCGAGTGAGGTTGCAGTTGCCTTGACCATCGCCGATGTCGGTATCACCCAGGTCATTACAATCCGAACCTTTGGATTTGAAATGGTTGACGACCGCAGTGGCAATGGCGCGATTGCTATTCACGCGAAAACTTTGCGCCAGTGCCGGGCGGTTTTTGGTGTCGATAAATTGCGCATCCACACTGGAATCCAGAATCGCTGTTTGGCCAATGGCAGTGGCTTTATCGCTGCGATAAATAAAACCCACGGCAATTTCATCGGTGCCGATTTTATTCACGTCGGGATTAATAAATTTCCACACGTTGGTATTAGTCGCTGTATTTAATGCGGCGGCCAATTCGGCAATAGCGCTGGTATTGCTGTAGCCATCGTTTTCAATTTCAATCAGGCCGATCACGTCAGCATTCAAGCCAACCAGTGCGCTGACGATTTTGGCTTTTTGGCGGGCGAATTCTGTTGTGTTGTTTGCGCCGCGTGAGGTGGGGAAGCCGCCGCCGGTGCCATTGCCGTTGAAGAAATTTAAAACGTTAAAACTGGCGATTGTTAAATTCGCAGCGGAATCGATTTCCGGTGCGAGCGGGCGTGCATTCGTGTGAATAAAATTCGGTGTAACGGTTGGCAGAATGCGATAGCTGCCAAAATCGTATGTGATCACACCGCGCAAATTCGCCAGTGTATCGCCGCTGCGCAAAGTGTTTTCAGCCGATAAACCCGGTGCAGGGAAAATAACCGGGTCAGGGTTTTGCACATTGCTCCCATCATCCATCATTAATTTATTTAAATTGTTTTGCGCTTGTAGGGCGTTGGCGGCAGCGCCTGGTTCGACCACATTGGTCGGCTGCTGTAAGCGACCATTGGCCAGCAGCAGTTGTCCGTAGCGGCCCAATTGATAGGTTTCGTTGACGGTGAGTGTTTGTGATATCGCTACCGACATACCCTCTAGGGCTTCAAATGCATCCAGCGATGTAACCGGCAGTGAAAGGCTTGCAGGAGTTGGCAGTGCTTGATTGCTGGCGCACAGGGTCACAGTGGCGTTGGCGATTTGGGTTAAACCATAGGTTTCAGCAACCGTGCCGTTTACGCGTACGCGATCCCCCACTGCGACCGGCGTAGAGCTGGATATAAATACCTTCCGATGTTGCAGGATTGCTATCACTATCGGCATCTTCTTCCTGAATAAAAAATCCGCCGAGTTGATTGGTATTTTGAAAGTCGGCGACCACGATTGCTTCGATAGTGACGTTATTGCCAACGAATGGGCTCGCGCTGCCTGCGCCTTGAACGCTGGCGATCCGGCTGGCGGTTTCACCGCATTGGCCAATAGTGCTGCCACCATTGTTGTCGCCGCCATTGCTGCTGCCTTGATAAGTGCCCAGATGGTCAAAGGTGTCTTGCGCGTAGCCTTCCCATTCAGAGGCTGGATCAAAACTGTCGTTGATGATGGTGTCGCCGCTGGTGATGGAGGTTTTGCGGCGCAGGGTGTTGTCGGCAGTGCTGGTGAGGCCTGTGCCCCATTCGCTGCCGGGGTTGTTACCAACTTGGCCGATGCTATCCAATATGGTGCTGCCGTTTTTTAACACTATGGCATCGTTGCCGTTGTACCAGTTGGCGCTGCTGGTTTGATTGGCGACCGCCAGAATGATCCCATTGGCGCTGCCGTGCGCCAGTACAAACACGCCTTGGGCGGGAATAGTGCCGCTTAAGTTGATGGTCAGGCCGGCGCTGTTGCTGCCGTTGAAATACATCTCAACTTTATAGCCGCTTAAATTAATTGCGCTGTCGCCGCTGTTGTAAATCTCCAGTGCTTTGTTATTGCCGCTGCCTTCGATGTATTCGGAAAAATACACGTTGGCACTGGCAGGTAGCGCACATAGGCAGCTAATGGTGAGTGCGAGTGATGTATGGAAAAGCTTCATGTTTGGCTCCTGAGGCGGCTGGTTCCGATAGGTGGTGATCGGAACGCAGCTTAGGGAGCCTTTGTTACGGAGCTGTGGCGTTAAGAGGACGGTTTGGTGATGTTTTGATGACGCTCGGTTCTTGTTTTGCTGTTTTGCTGTTTTGCTGTTTTGCTGTTTTGCTGTTTTGCTGTTTCAGCGGTTTTCTTTTTATTCTTTTTCGATAGTGCGATCTAGCGAGCCCAAATCCAGGTAGGGCGATGCATCTATATCTTCGGCGTCCATCATTTCGGCCAGTCGCTGTAGTGAGGCGATAATCATGTGTTGCTCCCAGCTCTGTAGCTGGTCGAACTTGCGAACAAAGCTATCTTGCAGTGGGGTGGGGGCTTGGTCGAGCAAGCGGGAGCCGGTCTCGGTCAGGCGCGGATGGATTTTGCGTTTATCGGTCTGCGAACGAATGCGTTCCAGCAGGCCGCGATCCTCCAGACGATCCAAAATACTGGTCACTGTGGCCTGGCTCAGGCTCATGGCTTCAGACAGTTCGCTGGCGGTGGCATCACCCTCGCGGCGGATCAGTTGCAACAGGCGCAATTGCGGGCCGGTGACACTGACAGTCTTTACTAATTGCTTTGAGTGCAAATCAATTGCGCGTATCACGCGGCGGAGGCTGGTAAGTACTTGATCTATCTGGCTCATGAAGGATTCTGCGGTTTATCACGTAAATAGTGGGTTGTGTGAGGTGACAGCATGCCTGTTCTTGTGAGCCTTGTCACTTGTTCGTCATTATCCTGTCATGGACTTTTTGCATAATACTTAGTATACTAATGAAATAACTTGCATCGAGGCAGCAAAAGTTGCCGCTGATGAGCTCCTACCCCGTGTTGCTTGGGGCTCTAAACATCACCCTGTTTAACCGGGCATTTTAATGGTTAGTGTTGTAATAAAAATGCCCTCAGCAAGATGCATTTAATAAAGACGCGCTATGGAGGTTTAATGAACACCAGAAACGATCTTTTTGAGGACAAGTTGGAGTTGCGTCATCCCCGTGCCACCGACGGTTTTCATCTCAATCAATTAGTAGCTGCTAGCCCGCCGCTGGATACCAACTCGGTTTACTGTAATTTACTCCAGTGCCAGCACTTTGCCGATACCTCTGTCGCCGCTGTTATCGATGGCAAAATCATCGGTTTTATCTCTGGCTATCTAGTGCCAAACGACCCTGAAACGCTGTTTATCTGGCAGGTAGTGGTCGATGCTAAGTTCCGTGGCCACGGCTTGGCCAAGCGCATGCTCAATTGGTTGGTTGCGCAAAGTACGACGGAAAATGCACGCCATCTGATTACCACTATCACACCTGACAATAGTGCCTCCTGGAAGTTATTTGAAGGTTTGGCGCGGGATTGGCAAGCGCTAGTGGCAAAGGATGTGTACTTCGAGCGCGAGCGTCATTTTGCTAACCAACATGACGACGAGTATCTGCTGCGCGTTTCCCCTCTGCCCAACCGCCCACAGGAATCGCACACGCATTCCTATTCCGATTTACGTAGCAGTTTGGGTTTGTCGCCTGGCAGACGCTGGCTGGATTAATTAACTCACCCATTATTTTTCCTATCGGGCAGGCCTGCGTCTGTTCACGGGATACTTTTAACCAAAATGAGGAGCTGGACTATGCAAGTTTTCCAACAGATGGAGTCTGCAGTAAGGTCTTATTCACGCAATTTTCCGATTGTATTTCAACGTGCTCGCGGCAGTTACCTGTTCGATCAGCAAGATAAACCTTATCTGGATTTTTTAGCCGGTGCAGGTTCATTGAACTACGGCCACAATAATCCACTGCTGAAAAAAGCCTTGCTGGATTACATTGAAGCCGATGGTGTTGCCCATGGTTTGGACATGCACACCGGCGCCAAGCAAGAATTTTTGGAAGTGCTGCGCGATGTGATTTTGCAGCCGCGCGATCTGGATTACCGCGTGCAATTTACCGGCCCTACCGGCACCAATGCAGTTGAAGCGGCAATGAAAATTGCGCGCAAAGTAAAAGGCCGCGAAAAAATTATCGCGTTTACCAATGGTTTCCACGGTGTGTCACTTGGCGCGGTCGCGGCAACTGGTAACGAACATCATCGCAATGGCGCCGGTGTTTCACTTGGCAATATTGAGCGCATGCCATTTTGCGGTTATCACGGGCGCGATACAGATACGATCAAGATGATGGATAAGTTGTTGAGCGATCCATCCAGTGGTGTGGATTTGCCTGCTGCGGTCATTGTAGAAGTGGTGCAGGGCGAGGGCGGTTTAAATGTAGCGGGCGATAGCTGGCTGCAAGGCCTGCAAAAATTGTGTCGCAAACACGACATCTTGTTGATTGTCGATGATATTCAAGCGGGTTGCGGTCGCACTGGTAGTTTTTTCAGTTTTGAATCCAGCGGTATTAAGCCAGACATAGTGACCCTGTCCAAATCGCTCAGCGGTTTTGGTTTGCCGTTCTCTATAGTGCTGTTAAATCCGGCACTGGATGTGTGGAAGCCGGGTGAGCATAACGGTACCTTCCGCGGCAATAATCATGCATTTGTCACCGCGACGGCGGCGTTAAAAGCCTATTGGAGCGATGATCGTTTTCAGCAGGATATTAAACATAAAGCCGAAATTATTACCCGCAGTTTGCAAGCCATAGTCGATGCGAATAAGCCGTTGGCGAGAATGGTGCGCGGGCGTGGGTTTATGCAGGGTATCGAATGCTCCAGTGGTGAAGTTGCCGATTCTATTTCACAGCACGCATTTGAGCGCGGCATGATCATTGAGACTGCAGGCAACCAAGGTCAGGTAGTGAAGTGCTTTTGCCCGCTGACCATTAGCGAAGAAGATTTGTTAAAAGGTTTGAATATTTTGGGGCGCTCTTTTAAAGCTGCGCTGCAGGAATATCCATCGCTGAAAACAGCGTAAATATAACTGCCAGAACCATTTGCAGAGATCGACATTAATAGCGACAAATCGCTCTGCGCGAGTCGCTAAAAAATCAAAAGAGGTACATGCACATATGTTGATTAGACGTTTGGCGGATGCTCCGCTACAGGGGCGTTCTATAAGTGCGCCCGGTTGGGAAAGTAATCGCCTGTTATTAAAAAGTGATAACGCGGGTTTTTCATTTCATATCACCCGCATTGTAAAAGATGCTGAGTTAGCGCTGCATTATCAACACCATATTGAAGCGGTGTACTGCATTAGCGGTGTAGGTGAGATATTTGATATTGCGCAAAATGAAACCCATGAGATTAAGCCCGGTACACTTTATGTACTGGATCAACACGACAAACATATTTTGCGTGCGTTTGAAGAGTTGCAGTTGGCCTGTGTATTTAATCCGCCGCTGAATGGGCGCGAAGTGCACAACGCTGAAGGCGCTTATGAATTAACTGCGGAAGAGATAGCATGAGGCAAGACTCCGCTTTTAAGCGGGCATTTATATTATTGCTGATTGTATTGTTACCCCTGTTATTTGCGGCAGGCATTCAGGCTCAGCCCGTTGCAGCGCAAGGCGAAGAAGCTAAAGCGGCAACTCAAACGACCGACGCTGCCGAGCGCGCGCAGCAGCAGGTGGAGCAGTTGCAAGCGCCGCTTTACAGTGCGTTTACTGAACGTTATGTGTTGGATGAATTAAAAGCGCTGCGGGTGGATATGGCCGCGCAGCGCGTGGAGTTTATTCAACAGATAACGGATCGCCAAATTGAAGCGGTAGATCGCAGTGTCAGTTATGCGACTAATACAGTGTCTAATTTTTTCTACATTATTGCGGCCGTAAGTTCGGTGTTGGTGATTGTCGGTTGGACATCGATTCGCGAAATGAAAGAAAAAATGGGCACCCTGGCTGATAAAGAATTGCGCAAATTAATTGGCGCCTATGAATATCGCCTGCGCGAAATTGAGCAACAACTGCAAGAAAAATCCACCAATATCGATGAAAACCGCGAGGCAATCGAGCGCACCAAAGACATTCACGCGCTCTGGTTGCGCGCTGCGCAAGAAAATAGCCCCGCCAATAAAATTGCGATTTACGATCAAATCCTCGCGCTAAATCCGCAAGACTGCGAAGCTATCACCTACAAAGCGGATGCCGCGCTGGAAACTAACGAGCCGCAATGGGCGATCAATTTATGCCAGCGTGCACTGCAACTTGACTCCACCAACGCCCATGCGTTTTATCAGCTCGCTTGCGCCCATACCACGCTGGGTCATTTTGATGATGCCATTAAATTTCTCACCCAAGCGTTGATTAAGGGTGATGCGCGGCTGGATGATTTTGCCGAAGATCCCGCTCTGCAACCTTTGCACCCGCTGCCGGCGTTCAAGCGGCTGTTGGATGAAACCATGACCAAAACAGTTGCCCCGCATAATTAGATTAGAAACATCTACATAAAAAATTAAAGTAAAAATACCTAAATCAAAAATACCTAAATCAAAAAATGATGCATAAAGACAATAACTAACACATCATATTATGCGTTCATCTGCGAGAGGTTTGGATGCTCATCAGTTTTGTTATATGTCTATTTTTATTCTTACTGGTGGGTTTGGCCTCCAGCCGTTTGCAGCGCAATAATGCGCAGGACTATTACCTCGCCAGCCGCAGTGTCCCGCCCTGGTTGGTGGGGCTGTCGGCGGTGGCAACTAACAACAGCGGCTACATGTTTATCGGCGTGATTGGCTACACCTATGCGGTGGGTTTGTCGGCCGGTTTATTAATGGTTGGCTGGATTCTGGGGGATTTTCTCGCATCGCTCTGGGTACATAAACAATTGCGTCGCGTTGCCATGCAACACAATGAATCCAGTTATCTTGGTGTGCTGCATCAATGGGCCGGTTTTGGCGATAACCGCTTCCGCAAAATAGCGGCGTTAATGGCGCTGATTTTTTTGCTGGCCTACGCCGCCGCGCAGTTAGTGGCGGGCAGCAAAGCGCTGCAAGTATTGTTGCACTGGCCCACTTGGTCGGGCGCGATTCTGGGTGCAGTACTGGTGATGGCCTATTGTCTTGCGGGCGGTATACGCGCCTCCATCTGGACCGATGCCGCCCAGTCGCTGGTGATGATTGTGGCGATGGCGGTGATGTTGTTCAGTTTGGTGTCGGTACTGGGTGGAACCGAGGTGATTATGGGGGCCTGGGCGGATATTCCCGGCTTTTTATCGCTCGCACCGGCAGAGGTATTAATCCCCGGTTATGGCGGCGTGGCGCTGTTTTTTATTGGCTGGCTGGTCGCTGGTTTCTCGGTGGTGGCTCAGCCGCACATTATGGTGCGGTTTATGGCGCTGGACAGCGAAGGTGGCTTGGTGCGCACCCGCTGTTGGTATTACTTCTGGTTTGTCGTGTTTTATTGTATGGCCACCGCAGTCGGTATGCTGGCGCGGCTGTATCTGCCGGATACCGCCGGGTTTGATGGCGAATTAGCCCTGCCCAGTATCGCCATGGATTTGCTGCCGCCAGTTATGGTCGGTTTGGTGCTGGCGGGTATTTTTGCCGCGACTATCTCCACCGCCGATTCCCTGTTGCTGAGCTGTTCATCCTTCTTGAGTCAGGATTTATTCCCCCGTCAGTTTGCCTCGCGCTACGGCATCAAAATCGCCACCGCCCTAGTGACCTTGGCCGCCTTGGGCTGGGCGCTGCTCAATCGCCAGTCGGTATTTGCATTGGTGATTTTTTCCTGCTCGGTACTGGGCGCTTGTTTTGTGCCATTGATTCTGCTCCTGCTCTGGCGTATTCGCATGTCCACCTTACAAGCATTGGTGTTGATGTTAGTGGGGGCGGGCAGCGTATTGTTCTGGCGCTTCTTTGGCGCCGATCTGGCCTTGAACGGCGGCGATGTCTACAAGGGTTTACCGGCGTTGTTCGTGTGCCTGCTGTTCATTGTTGTCATGCTCGTGTGGCGGCGGTTACCCCATCAAAAACCGGAAGTGACTGAGCAATCGTAAAAGTAACGGCGATTTGCGTGTGAGCGGCTATAGCAATTCAATCTATTGAAGAAGATAGAATTGGGAACCTTGGCAGAGTTTGGGGAGTCGGAGTTAACCAGAATTCAATTTTGAATGGCTCCTGCTGATTGGCAGCTCTGCCCGGATGCAGGAAAAGATACGATATGGAGGTTTAGATGAACGCCAGAAACGATCTTTTGCTCGACAACATCCAATTCCGCCATCCGCTCACCAGCGATGGCGATGCCCTGCAAGCCCTGCTCGCGACCACCCCGGTACTTGATGGCAACTCGGTGCAATGCACGCTGCTGCAGTGCGGTCACTTTGCCAAAACCTCGGTAGCCGCATTTTGGCAGGGGCATTTGGTCGGTTTTGTCTCCGCTAACTATCCGCCCACCGAACCCCAGACTTTGTTCGTCTGGCAAGTGGTGGTCGCACAAGAGGTGCGCCATTTAGGGCTGGGTAAAACCATGTTGCACTGGTTGGTCGATCAACCCGCCTGCGCCCACGCCCAGCGTTTGGTCACCGCCATCGGCATTAAAAATTCCATCTCCTGGTCGATGTTTGACGGTTTTGCCCGCGACATAGGCGCGCTGCCAATTAAATCCTTTGTAACCCCGATTACTTCATCGCCATCGCAGCAGCCAGAGGAATACCTGTTGCGCATTGCCCCGCTACCCAATCGCCCCGAGCAATCGGCCCGCCACGCGCTCGACAACCTCAAAACCAGCGGCTCCCATATTTCGGCGATGCGACGCTGGTTGGATTAACCCCTCCAGCGCAACGACTCCTCAGTAGCGACAACAAGTCGCACCCCTGCGACAATTTGTCACTGTGCGCGTGGCACTGAAACACTTAATGTTCCATTCCTAAATTAAAATCATAAGTGGGTGGGGTAAGTGAGAAATCTGAAAACCTTGCTGGCGATTGCTATCGCCAGTGTGAGTGCAGCCGGAATGGTGCAGGCGCACGACGATGTGCTGAAAAAAAAGCGCAGCAAAAATCCGCAACAAGTTGAAGAGCTTAAGGTTTGGGGCGAGGCGCGCGACAGTGCCAGTTCTGGTTATACCAATCCCACTAGTGTGCTGACGCAAGAAGATATGGTCAGCATCAACGCCACCACTACCGAAGATCTGGTCAAGTACGAACCCAGCATCGTCATTCGCAAACGCTACATTGGCGACTCCAACGGCACCCTCGGGTTGCGCGGTTCCAACATGTTTGCCACTCCGCGTTCAATGGTCTTT
>CAXAVL010000031.1:0-27164 GCA_963971905.1 uncultured Cellvibrio sp. | reverse complement strand
AAGCCACTTCCGACCTGGTCGACATGCGTATGCGTGAAGTCTGGAGTCGCTCCAGTGAGGTCGCGGGAATCAGCCATGTATTGTGCAAACACTACACCAACTTGCGGCCAGACCAAGCGACCCTCGCCGGTCTCATCCATAAAATTGGCGTACTTCCCATTCTCACCTACGCAGAAGATCACCCTGCATTGCTTCAGGACAGCTTCACCCTCGACGCCGTTATCGACCAACTACACGGGCCCATTGGCGATCTCATTTTAAAAACATGGGGATTCCCTGAAGAACTGGCTTACATCCCGACCCAGCATATCAATTTCACTCGTCAAAGCTCCAAAGCGGACTATAGCGATGTCGTTACCGTAGCCATGCTGCAAAGTTATCTCGGCACAGATTCCCCCATGGCCAAAATAGATTGCACCAAAGTAACAGCTTTTGAGCGCTTGGGTCTCGACCCGGAAATGCAGATTGCAGAGTCAGAAAATTTAAGTGAAGAAATGGAAGCAGCTATGTCGTTGTTGCTTTAAAACGCAACAACAAATTAACCAGAGAGAATAAATAAAAATGACCAAACTATTTACACTAGCCACGATAGCAATTTGCTTTACGATCGCGTTTGATGCTGCTGCAGAAAATCCGCCTAAGATAGGCGCCGATCTATATGAAAAAAAAGAAATAACCGTCGCTGAAATCCCACCTGCCATCATCAAAATGCTGGCCGAGCGCTATCCAGGGTTCGAAATTAAAGAAGCAGAAACCGAAAGCAAGAACGGCAATAATTACATGGACATAGAAGGCACTTTACCCGACGGAAAAGAAATTGAATTTGATTTACTACTAGACAAAGAAGAGTGGCGCATCGTTGAAATTCAACGTGACCTCAACCTCAACACCACCCCAAGAGCTGTAGTTGATGCACTATTTGAAACAGCACCTGATTTCACTGTAGATCGTATTATCGAAAGCGATCAGGGCGGTGGGGTTATTATCTATGAGTTTTACTCAACGCAGATACATCAAAAAACAATGAAAAAAGAAGTGAAATTAGAAAATGGCAAAGCAGAAGTGCTAGAGGAAGAGTGGTCGCACTAATACTCACTCACAAAAGAAGGATATATATATCGCTATTGTTTTTAACCTAATAGCGATTAAAACTCCAAAAATAACCGTTTGAAAAGCTGATAATTAAGAGGGCCATGATGCTCAATGGCGGTATGCATATCCAACCCAGTATCAGCACACCACCAATAACTTTCGTCCGCGTCAGATTCAATCACATCAAGTGCGGCCAATACACCTGATACAGGCATTTCAGATTTGACATGCTCAGCAAGAAAAGCACATACCTCATCGGGTAGAAAATTTCCTTGCAATAAGATCGGAAGGTTACTTGCCAATAAATGCAGATCTGACACAGACACAAGATCAACCAAAGAATCACCGCGCAAAATAGCAGCAAAAGGAAAATACCTACCCACCGAATCAACACTCGGCATGACAGCACCGTACAGATATTCCTCCCCCCATACTCCGGGGCAAATGACAAAATTCCAGACCGGTGCAGTTAAATAATTATTTAACCAATCCTGATGGTCGGAAAATAAGCCAACCATACCCGCACTAAACCAATCATCAAAATACTGCACATAACCGTAGGGAATATCCCGCGAAACAAAATCGCCAGCGCTGGGGATTTTCCCATAAAAACCATAATTGAACCGAGGTATAGCATCACTCATACTAATTTAATCGCACCGGACACGAAAAATCGCTCAACTCCGCCAAATAAAATGGGTTGTTAACGCTACTGGAAGTAATTTCAAGCACCACCTTATATCCTTGAATAAACAGGGTGGAGATAAACTTTTCCGGCTGTAAACGACGACGCTCCCCCGAATCAAACAAACGCATCAATGCCCAAGGGCCATTTACGACCAAAGACTTTCGATTGGCTTCTGCACTACTCAATTCGATTCGTATCTGATTGCTCCCCAATGGGCCAGGCCAAGAAACAGCTCGTGGAATTTGCGGCCCATGAGCATATTGAAATAACTGACCATCAAAGTCGAGGGAAAGTTGACTAATTGCCGCATCCATTTCCAACACTTTAAACTCAAAATTTAATGCAGGCATTGAGGAGCCAGAGGCAAAAAACACATCGCGAATTTTCGCCGCTTGCTGAAACGATTTAATGGGCAACTGACCATTATCGGCTTTCCGCAAAGTCCACACCCTACCACTGACATCAGTGATCAGTTTTAAATGTGTATTAAAAAAGCTATCCATCATTCCGCCCGGGGAAAAAATTTTGGAAAAATCGGCATAGGTAGCATCACGTTTTGAATTGCGATCAAAAGGATAACGCCCTCGTATAGCAACGCGACAGAATTCACCCACCGAGCTTTCCAGCTCAGCACTTAAGGCCCCCCTAATCCCTCCATCAGCTTGCCGCCTCCCTTCATCGGTCAACCCTTCCAGAACTGTGCGAATAGGTACAGGATAACGTGCTGCCTCTGAACGGATTTTTGCAACGGTGTCTTGTTGATCTAACGCCCTTACGCCACTGCGGATAGAAAAATCAATATTAGAAAGATTCACATATAAATCATTAAATAATTTCAGCAGTGCATTTGCCTCGGCCTCTTTGTTAGCTCCAAGACTAAATTCAATCAACTCTTTGAAACGAACGCCAACTATTTCATCAAGCTCATCATCCATTAACGCAGCCAGAGATAAACCCTCAACATGACTATTCATACCTGACACTCTAGCAGTGACACGTTTTGCCAACTGATCAACTACCGCACCAGATTGTTCAGGCAATCGCTCTGTAAGATTTAGTTCCTGTGCAGCCGCATTTAATAGTTTAATTAATGGCGAGTCCGCAGCAGATAAAATTCGTGCAATATCGATAGATTCAGACATGGAACGAGTCTCAGCAAGGCGCAGGTCGCCAAGATAACTTTCCCAAACAGCCGCATACTCCTGTAAATACAAGCGGTTTATAGCGCGCGCTGCATCCGCTTGATTTAAAGCCTCCATACCTTTTAAACCAGCCGATGAAAAGGACTCCAGCACCCAAGACTCCTCTGTAGCAATTCCTGCAAGCTCAGTCTCTAACCTTGGCAAAAACACTTCGCGATAGCCAGCACGAGTAAAAAACCTAGGAATACCATCGCTTAGTAATTTTCCACTACTACGCTGGAATACAAAATTGCCTTTTGCACCGCTACCACTTGAAAAAGAAAAATCAACCACGTTGTCTCTCATTAGGCGAGCCTTAATCGTTTGATAAGCTCTCTCCACAAAAGAAAAACCCCTTAATGCTCTACGCTTGTCTTGAACCAATGCTTCATTTAATGCAAACGGAGAAATCAGTTCTTGCTGAGAAAACAAATTACGCAAGTGAAACAACATAGCCGCTTGCTGTTCGCGAGAAACATCTTGAGAAAAATGCTGTTTGAAATCTGCCTCAACAAATTTCAGCAACTGCTCACCATTATAATGCTCCGCCTGATTAAGCATTAAATAAGCTTTTAATGCCTGGTAAGTAGAATCCAAGTCGCGCCCCGTTGAAGCATTAAGCAACAGCTCTAATCGTTGTGCTACTACCGGCAGCAATTTACTTCGCAAAGCGCGATCATAGGTATACTGAGTTGCAGTATCAACTTTCAATCCTTGATATAAACCAAAGGTCATTTCAAGTGGTGGATCACCTGCCAGAAAATCAGCTCCAGCTGCGATACAACAAAGTTCATTAAGCGCGGGAAGATATCGAACAAAATCGACCACACCGGAATTGGATAAGTCTATAAATTCTTTGGATGCAGCCTTGTTTCTTACTTCGACACCCTGTAAATAATCAACGTTTCTATAATAGCTTCCCGCCAAAAACACACAAAAAGTCAAAAAAATAAGCAGAATGACACTGTGTGCCCCCAGCCCAAGCCATAATTCCTTTTTTTCCTCACGACGATTTTTACCCGCCAAGTGCGCCTCAGGAAGAATCACCTTGGTAACCAGATCTTTTAAGAAAAAGCTGCGCCCACCGGTACCTTTTTTATTAATATTTATACTCGAACTAACACCGAAACGACGCCCCAGCGCACTCAACACCCGGTCAAAAGGTGTTCCCTCTTGAGTGCCGCTAGTAAAATAAATACCTCGAACTAAAGCCCCAGAGCAATCGCCACCCAAGAAAATCTTATCTACCATATCGCCTATTAATGGAAGACAATTAGAAAAATTTTGTGGGAATGCATAAGCTTGCGCTCGACGCGAAAAGTCAGCCTCACGCAGCATAATATCGGGCATTCCATCGAATAAACGCCGAGCAATCAGCCCCAACTCCTTACGAATTAGCTCATTCACCCCGCTCTCTGCAGATCCATGATTAGCCTGAAAGGGGAAGGTAAATCCCAATACCTGTTCCCGCTCCTCTTTAGAAAAATCAGAAAAATAGTCGCCAAAACCACCTAATAGATCAGTTTTGGTGATCAGAATATACACGGGGAAACTAATACCTAAAGACTTTCCTAGCTCATTCAAGCGCGCCTTAATAATGGCCGCGTGCCTATCACGTGACTGTTCACTACCAGCCAAAAGATCACTCATTGCAATGGTTAACACAGCGCCATTTAAGGGTTGTCTTGGTCGAAATTTTTTCAACAACCCCAAAAATCCAAGCCATTCATCTTTATCATTTTCACTGTGGCTTTCATGTGTAATGTAACGACCTGCCGTATCGATAAACACAGCATCATCAGTGAACCACCAGTCACAATTACGCGTGCCGCCCACACCCTTTACAGGTTCTCGCCCCACAACTTCGGCCAATGGGAATTGCAAGCCGCTATTGATTAACGCTGTGGTTTTTCCCGAACCCGGGGCTCCAATAAAAACATACCAAGGAAACTGGTAAACAAACTTTTTTCGTAAACCGGAGAAAAAACCGCTACGTACATCATTAGTCGTAACTTTTAAACGCCCCATAGCATTGGAAAAATTACGGCTCAACTCATCTATTGCTGGCGCATTTTTCGATTCAGACAATCCCTTACCGGCCAAGGCATCAAGAAACTTGTCATTAATTCTATGTACGCGCCAGACAGAAACTAATTTTTTAATTAAAAAATACGTAAGTAAAAACGAAATCAGTAAAACACGATGACTAATGGCCTCCAATGGCCTCCATTCTGCAAACGCAAACAATGGGCCTACAAACCAGATGGCGCAGATAAGCAAGAGTGCTGCGATTAGCTTCCACAGTACAGGGTGAGATAAAAAATGAATGATTTTACGAATCACGAGAACAAATTCCTTTTAATATTTTGAAGAGGCAAGCACTATTTTTATTTCAACCCTACGATTCAATGACCGCCCCTCTTTTGTATTATTTTCAGCAAGAGGTTCAGCATCACCCAATCCTTGCACTTCAATTAGGCGATCGCCAAGAAGGCTTGTTTGTAACTGTCGCGCAACACTTCCTGCACGGTCCACCGATAAATGCCAATTAGAAGGAAATCGTGCAGTGCGAATAGGAACATTATCCGTATGACCAGAAATCAAAGCGCCCTTACCATAACGGTTAACAGCATCAGCAATTTTATTAATCACCTTCAAATAACTTGCACTAATAGTAGCGCTGCCCGACTCAAACAAACCGTCCCCCATAAGAGTAACCACAGCGGCTCCCGCAGACTCATTTACCCTCACCAACTGCTGCCTAACTTCCTCCTGAAGCATTAGTGATATTGGATTGTCAGCCTGAGCCACTGGTGCAGCAACTACTTTAGGTATAGGCAAAGCAACAATTTGAGCAAATAAAGAGTCAGAATAAACCGATAACTTAAGTGCAAAATAGATAAACAAAACCGCGCCCACAATCACACAAAATAGCGCTGACACCCACACCGGCAACACTGTCCATATAGCAGTACGCGGTTTTGCATACCCCATCCAGTGAGAGGATAAGGCTTTAATTTTTTCACCCTTAAGATCAGCAAGCATGTCTGCTAAGCGCCGGCGTAATAGTTCTAATTGGGAATTGCCGTTGGGTACTATTTTATATCGCCCTTCAAAGCCGAGAGAGATACAAAAAAACATTAGTTCGATAAGATCGCGATGCAATGCAGGCGTCTGCGATACCTTAGCCAAAATTTGGAAGAACTTTTCACCACCCCATGTCTCATTGTGAAACGTCACCAACAAACTGTAGCGAGGCCATACACCACCTCCACCCCAAGGAGTTTGAGCAGCCGTCTCATCGATCACAGTGCATAAACAATACCGCGCAGCAGTAATATGTTCAGGTAATATAGCTTCAGCCTTTGCTCTCGCTTCAAATTTTTTAATTTCTTCAATTAAGTAATTACGCAGCTGGGAAGGGTCAGGATTGTGCACCAAAGTGCGCACTTGATAAATCATATTTAGAATCGGATTAGCTACCGCCAAAAGCGGATTACTTCCTGAAAACACCTCATCAGACTCATTAAAAAATGAATTTAGTACAGGTGCTTCAGTTGCTACCTTTGATCGCCCTCCGGGATTTGGCACCACAAAGGTCCTAGACGTGTTAACTCCGAATGAATCAATATCGAGCATAATCGTTCCCTATAATCGTTGGATTATCTACGTATTGCCCAGCATTGCATTTGTAAATCGGGAAAATCACCCGCCACATGCATAGCAATAGTACCTGTAGCCTTAAATGCGGCCCACATATCCGAACTAGTATCCAATTCAAAATAGTGCGTCCCTGTATGATAGGGAATTTGGCGTGGCGCTATAGGCAGCGCACTCAATAAAATACCCGGCAACTGCAAATTGACCAAATCCCTAATTTTATCAACAGACCCAATTTTTATTTGCTTAGGAAAACTTTGTTTCAGTAAATCAGGAGGGACGCTTGCATGAACAGCTAAAACAAACTGACTGGAGGTGAATAGATCACGATCAACTACCTGACCAATGCGCACACCATAGTTTTTTTCTACCAGCTGAATCTCAATCGCATTTTGTTCCAATACAGTAGACAAATAACGTCTGAGTATTTGCACCAAAGGAACAAAAGATTTATCAAGATCATCATGAAAATATAGGGGTAAATCCCCAGTGCGCTTGTTATCACTTGCAAAGGTCGCTAACTCACCGCAAAGCGCCACCAACATTTTGTAAGCCTCTTCAGGGGTTCCCCCCTGACTTTGCAATAAATGTGTTAATTGAGGCTCACTCCGATTCAGTAATTGCAACATCAAGAACTCACCCACCTCGGAAACACCGCCTCGGCCAGGCTGACTAATACGTGTACTCAATACATCAGCGCGCTGTTTTACCAAGCCAAGCACTTCGTTTAACAAGGATGTCAAACCGCTTGATGCAGAGCTAGAAATTAAGGCAGGAATATAATGATGATCTAATAGCAACTGCCTATCAGTGCGTCTATCTAAAATGCGCACAAGCCCCAAAGCAACCCATGAGTCTGTCAATTCAGCTTGCAACAATAACCTTAAGCGAGGCTTAGCCAATTGCAATTCTGCAGCTTCGCCGCCCACAGAATTGATATCGTCTGTTAAAACATCTTCTACTGAATAACGGGCAAGCCCTGCCTCATCCGCATCAAAGATGATCAATTCAGTTTGATTATTGTGTATTGGTAAAGCGAGATAAACAACTTGATCAGCAACACCCTCTTTCACCGCAAGCGGCTTAGGTGCATCACTAGCAGAAGAAAAACTAAATGGCGTACCATCTGGAAATACACCTTCAGCATCTAAAATCCCAATAACACCAAGAGCCAGAGATGATGTATCTAACTGCAGCCGTCTAAACCCCCAAAAGTAATGTGCAGGCGCTTGTGCTCGCTGATGACGCATCGCCTCTATATGTCGTTCTTGCTGCTGGAAATGTTGTGGTCGTAAAAACATTCCCTCAGACCAAACAACCTTTTTGTAAGTATCCATAAAACAAAAACTCCCATTAATGTTTTGCAGGTAGAGGCTCTAAGTGAATACTATTTCTTCTGAGCACCACCCTATGAGAATATACAACGGCCCCATTTAACTTGGAAAAAAAACCTTCCTTGGATCGTGGATAGTCGTATACAAGTTGCCAAGTACTACTGTCAGTAACTCTATAGCCAGCCACAATGCCAAAGGCAACCTCAGCCTCAGCAATGACATAGTTAAGCTCAATAGTTTGACCGGGCCGAACCGTAATAAAGTTAATTGCAGTGAGATCTTCACTTAGCACGAATTTACCATTTTCAATCAGCGAAACATAGTCCGCCTTTTTAAACGCAGAAGAACTTTTTAGTTGATAAATAATTAGCACTAGCGGTGAAGCACGGCCATTAATATCCGGATTTAAATCGGGTGACGCAACCAACGTTAACGATATTTTATTTTTTTTAGCCGTGGTACTAGAACAGGAAACAATCGCCAAAAGTGATATTAAAAAAACACATTTTATAAACAATAAAAAATGGAAACTAGACTTATTGCAAAGCCTAACTACTCTATTGTTGAAAGCCGTAATTAAGCTATAGCTTATTGCTGCCATGTCAAACCATATCCATAGGGAGTTTGGAAATATCACCAGATCCCAAACTGAGCGTTATATCGTTTGGGCTGCCAACCCAGACTGCCAATGCACTATAATTGTCTTGCGTCGCAGAGTTTCTATCTAGCACCAATTGTTCCATTCTAATTAACCACTCTTCAGCGGAACCAGCCAACCCCAAGGAAGACACCATTGCATCAGCACCCACCCCTTCCCAAAAACCATCTGAACACAATAAAAACGCATCACCTTCATGAAGAGAAAATGGTTCGTCGAGCGATTCAAAGTAAACCTCTTCGCCGGTACCTAAAGCAGCATAGAGAATATTTCTTGCAATACTGCCTTGAACCAAACCCTCACTCATCGCAGGGGAATCAATAAAGCGTTGTAGCAAACTATGATCTTTAGTTAAAAGCGTACAGCTACGTCGCCTTATTAAATAAATACGTGTATCACCAAGATGAATCCACTGCGCCAAACCTGCATCATCATTTAAAAAGAGACAGGCAACAGTAGTGCTCATTTTTTTTAATTGATTAGCTAGGGTTTGACCATAACGAATAGCCGAATCAGCCTGATGCAGCAATTGGTCGACATGATTTTTGTTAATGCTAGGTTGAGCTGAAAATCCCATTAAAAATGTTTTTACTGCAGTTTCCGATGCAACATCACCACCTCCGTGGCCACCTGCGCCATCAGCCACAACAAAACAAGCTCCGTCTTCTGACATCCAATAACCACAAGCATCTTCGTTATAGTCACGCGCCCCCTGCCGAGAGAGGGTGGCAAACTCTATTCTCATACCTGATGTTGCTAAATAAGAACTCATGCACGCTCCCGAGCTTCACACATCCTGTCGATTTCCTGCTCATAGGCTTGTGAAAACGCTTGTTGAAAACGCAATTCAAAATCCTCCTTGGCATTACCGGCCACGTCCGAGTAATGTGTTTCGTACAATTCCCAGAGCTTGGATTTTTTTGACATCGGCAAAAATGAATCAATGAAATTTTTATTGACCATGTATTTGTGAATTTTTTCAGGGCTAAAATCCTTTACGACATCATAAACAGCCGCTCTTGCACCAGACATCATCCCAATTTGATGCGCCAAAAGATCGTCAAAAGCATCATCAATAGCCTCGACCGAATGCATAAAACCGGGAACTCGTTCGCCAAGTAGATGTACCAGTGCCGATTGAGCATCAGGTGCAAATTTCAATGGATTATTACCAGAGGAAGCAATAATAGTTACGTCAGCGCGCATCTCATGCTTAATTTGTGCTCGCTCGTGCATCATATTGACCGCGCCAGCGGTTAAATGAAGCAATATACCGCCTAACTTCTCAAAAAAATCCGTTGTCAATTCAGGTAGTTTATTTGGTTCTATTTGCAACCCACGAGCTAAAGCATGGCGATGTTCATCGGGCAAACCAACACTTGGATTAAGTGCTTCAACCGCTAGTTTATCAACAGGTATCTGTGTTGCGCGGTGATCGTGAACTGGAACAAAAATATCAGACCCAGATTCCATTTTTGCGGATGATTGATAAACAGAGTCGCTTGAACGAGCCACACGAGGAACTGCAAATAAAGCGCCAACTTCAATCCCCTCATCAAGATGATAAGTTTCCGAAGAATTCGCTGCGGCACCAGAAGCCAATAAAGCTAAAGGATCCGATTCCTCTTTTTTCAATAATCTGTCATCTAAAACGCCATCACCAAAATTAAGTAAATCTTCATGCAATCCCAATTCACTTAAATTACCGAGTAGCAAATTATTTTCATTTTCATCATTAATGGATTCCAATGACGCATTGCTAGAAACGACATTTTCTAAAGATTTCTCAGCTGAAAAAAAATCGAAGTCATCAGGGATAATACTTGTCGAATCAGGAAATTTGTAACTTGATTCCGCTGATCCTATAACAGACGCATTAACAGACGATGTTTTTACTGGCTCCAATTTTAGTATGTAAGCGCCAATCATCAGGGTATCGGTAAGACTAACAACAGCTGAAAAACCAGGTTGCAATTCGGTGGCACCAATAAATATACCAGTCGAACTGCTTACATTATTAATAGTTGCTGATGAGCCATCTCTATAAGCAAGATGCGCCTGAACACGAGAAATTAAACGGGAAGGATCTTCGAGCACAAGATGATTAGCAGAGCCTCTACCAATGGAAATACGCTCACCAGCACCAAAATCACAAAACACACTGCCACTGTTTATTGATGCGCCATTATAAGAAATAGCCTTAACCATTAATCTTGAAGAGTACAACATGAAATCTATATCCATATAGTTGCAGAAAATAATTTCTGTAAGTAATTAACACACTATTGATAATGTGACTCATGAAAAGTGGCGTCATCATAACGATATTTTTTTACATCACAAATCAAAAATGTAGATCTGCATCACAAAGATAAATTTGATTTGTAAATAGAATCGCCCCCTGTAAATTAAAGGGATGCAGTTACTAAACTTGCAAATTAATTTGTGAAGTACATCCCGCATTAACCAATACACACCTCTCACTACTCATAGCGGAATCTGCATGGACGCCAATGCAACTGCAACACCTCCAACAAAACAACCTACCTCCAGCGAAAGAGGAAACTACTCCGCGTCAGCCCTTGCTACAGGTGCAAAGTTAAAAGAATTTGTTGTCACTGGAATCATTGGTGAAGGTGGATTTGGGATTGTTTATTCAGCTGATGACACCCTGCTACAGCGAAATGTAGCCATTAAAGAGTATATGCCCGCTGCTATTGCAAATCGGCAGGCGTCATCGCACATTAATCTACGTTCAGTGCGTCATCAACAAACCTTTGCCGCAGGTATGCAAGGCTTTATTGACGAAGCAAGGCTACTAGCGCAGTTTAAACACCCTGCCCTTGTGGAAATATTGCGCTTTTGGGAAGCCAACGGCACAGCTTATATGGTAATGCCGCACTACTCAGGCAAAACATTGCGCAACCTGTTAAAAACGTCGCGCAACTTGTGCTCAGAACGCTGGTTAAAATGCATTCTAGGTCCGGTGCTCGATGCCATAGAACTGCTTCATACCAATCATATTTATCATCGCGATATAGCGCCCGATAACATTGTTATTCAAGATAATGGCCAACCTGTACTATTAGATTTAGGTTCTGCAAGACGTGTAATTGCCGGAATGCAAAGTGCTCTTACTGTTGTCGTAAAACCTTGCTATGCCCCGATAGAACAGTACACGGAAGACACAGCTAACGAACAGGGGCCATGGACAGACATATACGCACTCGGTGCCGTACTGCATTTTGCGATTACTGGTTCAGCACCCGCTGCATCAGTGTCACGAATGATGCGCGATTCACTCAAACTTCTAAACATTAGTGATTATCCACAATACAGTGAGAGCTTTTTATCAGCGATAAATAAAGCACTAGCATTACGTCCATGCGATAGATTTCAATCTGTTGCTGATTTTCGAGACGCATTAACTATACACACCTCATTAACTGGCAATACCCCCCTCGTTGAGCTAGCACAAGAAAATGCAAAAAACCAAAAAGGTAACGCCAATCATCTACATAAAGATGACGAAATCACCCTTATTCTCTCAGAGGATGAAATAAGTGTTTTTAAGGAAAAGCTCCTTCAATCACTGCAATCGCCCGCCACAAATAGTCGGGTTAACGACAACATACTACAAGACCATGTGTCGCCCAAGAAAGATACTTCTATAAGTACTTTTGCCGATGTAAAAGATCTAATTGAAAACACGCAGATTACAAACTCCAATAAAGATGGACTGAAAAAAGCAACTACAAATAATGCGCAAAATGCAGAAGATCAGATTCTCAAGAATAAGAGGGGTACAAGAACAACTCAGCAGAATTCTGCCCCGATGGAAAGGCGCCTTATTGCACTTCCGCTAGTAATTGTGTTGTCTGCATTGGCTGGCATTATTTTAGCAGTAGCTTTTGTTGTCACCGACAGCAATTCTAACGACGAAAAAACAAGCAGACATGCTATCGAAGAATTACAACAAGATGAAACATCAGTCGAAGCGGCTATTGCGCTGTCGCAAGTAAAAAACTATGACTTATTACATAATCAAAACATTGCTGAACATGCTATCGAAAACAATTATTTAACAACGCCCCCCTCAAGTATTGCCGGGCAACAAGAATCTCCAATCATTATGGAAGCAGGCGAAGCAAACCAAAATAAATCAGAAGAAATTTCTGCCGTGCGTGAAAACTCACCAGCACAGAAAACCATTGATGAGTCCGAAAATATTTCCACACAAAATAATGCGCAACCTAAGGATAATAACACACCAATAACATCAAATTCCATTGCTCCCAGCAAGGTGAAAACTGTAGAGAGCGCAGCTCAAGCCGTTCAAATGAGTTCAATAAAAGTCACTCTAGTTCCTTGGGGTGAAATTTGGATAGACAACCAACGCTACGGTGTGAGCCCACCGCTTCGCGAAATATTGCTCGCGCCAGGCAACTATACCATTGAATTACGTAACCCAGGTTTAGCAACCGAAATCCGCACCATACATTTTGAACAGGGTGATAAACCAGTCATTTATCACAATTTTACTGACCCAAAAACTAACCCTGTTAGCGCTAAAAAAGAAACAAACAATAATGAATCCATAGAAGCAGAAGATAAAAAAAGTGAACAAACAGCTGCGCAGACCGAAGCGCAAGAAAATAGTGAGCAAAAGTCTCAACCACAAGAAAACTCAAAAGATAGTACCGCTCAACCTATCACAAAAGATAGAACACTGAATATTAAAGTAATACCTTGGGGTGAGATCTATTTAGATGGAAAAATGAAGGGGGTAACTCCACCATTACGTCAAATTACGTTAACACCTGGCGATCACATTATTGAGATTCGCCATCCAAGCTATGCCACAAAAACCATCAAAATAGATGCAGAAGATCCAGCATCGGAAACGCTCGAACATCATTTTCAATAAATTTATCAAGATACGGAAGCCATGAAAGCAATGCAGTTAACTACATGTTTAAAAAATAATTTATTCGCCATTATCACAATATCAGGCCTATTAATAAGTGGCTGTAACACTACACCACAGAAGCCTATAGAACTCACCCCGTCACAGATGAAGGTACAAGCGGGAAAATCCAGCTTTCAAAATGGCGAATATGGCGTAGCGGAAAGCTCATTCCTTGATCCGAGCATTTGGCATGGCGAGAAGGAACTGCAGATTGAATCACTAAAATATTTAGCTTTTATTTATTGTGTTACTGATCGAGTAACACTCTGCCGCCATTCTTTCTATAAAGCACTGCAATTAAATCCAACTTTTGAACTGACACCGGCTGAAAGCACTCATCCGCTATGGGGCCCAGAATTTGTTGTAGCTCAAAGCGGCTTGAAAGGAAACTAATTAATACCGTGCTTAAAGGACAAACAAATGGATTACAGCAATATTGATTTTTCTTTTGACGCGCTTGAAAACAAATTACTTCATAGCGAGCATCGCGGCATAGAAATTGATTACGATCCGGATTTTCTAGAACTGGAAAATATGGTAGCCGTAAAAGCTGAACAGCAATATGGCGATACTATCATTCCTGCCACACCTATTGATTGGTCTAAAACACTAACCAAGGCATGCGAATTACTCAATAAAAGTAGAGACTATCGTCTGTGTTGCATTATTACTCGCGCACTAACACATAAGTATGGTGTTCAAGGAACACTTAAAGGTATTGATGCAATTCGCTTGCTTACGGAGCGCTCCTGGAATGAATCTTTTCCCTCCACCATCTATGATGGAGAAGCAGACTTCTTCCCTCGCGCAAATGCCATTGCAGAGCTCAACTCCAACACAGGCTTGTTAGGTGATTTACGCGCGAGCGAAATTAAACTAGGTGCAAGCGGAAAACTTTCCATCAGTCGAATAGAGAAAATTCTTAGTGGTAGAGTCGATAACGAAGACTATACACGCGAACAACTATTGCAAATATTGCAAAATGAAGTTCTAGCAGATAATAGTGAATTATTAGCAATCAAAGAATTACACATGCAAGTCGTCGCCCTAGAACAGCAGCTTTCGTTGTTGTTTGGAAGCGATCAAGCACCTGACTTTGGACAGTTGAAAAACCTTCTGAGCCAGGCCAATCCAATTAACTACAGTGATAGCCCTATTGAATTACAACCGATAGATGAGGATGCTGCCGCTCTAAACTTACCAATCAATCAACAAGAGTTCAGCGCCATATCAGGCCAGATCAAATCTCGTACTGATGCAATAAAAACACTGGATAAAGTCTGCGAATTTCTTGAGAAAAATGATCCATCAAACCCTGCTCCTCTGCTGATTAAACGCGCACGCAACATGATTGGACAGGACTTTTTTACTATTCTCAGCCAGCTGGCACCCGATGCTATAGCTCAGGCGGAACAAGTTACCGGAACACAACTTTAACAACCAACATCTGCGCATTGCAGGGGAGCTACCATGAGCAACAGTCAAAGCAGTCAGAAGTTTATCGCACGCAATCGTGCACCACGTGTGCAGATTGAATACGATGTAGAAATTTACGGCGCCGAAAAAAAGATTCAAATTCCATTCATCATGGGCGTAATGTCTGACCTCGCAGGCAAACAAAAGGAAGAAATGCCAGCAATTGCAGACCGTAAATTTCTTGAAATTGATGTCAGCAATTTTGATGATCGAATGAAGGCACTTAAACCACGCGCGGCATTCCGCGTAGACAACACATTGACGGGCGAAGGTGAGCTAACAGTAGATTTAACATTTAACAGCATGGACGATTTCTCTCCATCTGCAATTGCAAAAAATATTGCACCACTTGCACAACTACTTGAGGCTCGCACCCAGTTAAATAATCTACTGACCTACATGGATGGGAAAACGGGCGCAGAGGAACTGATTAGTAAAGTTCTGCAAGACCCAACTCTGCTAAAAAGCCTGGCTCTGCCAAGCAACACTACCGAAACATTAGAAGCTGCTGACGCAGTGTAATCCAGGCCACCGACAGGAGCATCCCCATGGAGATGAGCGAAGCTATCAGAACTCAGGAGTCGCAAGTTAATTTCAGCGATTTTTCCAGCCTATTACAAAAAGAATTTAAGCCAAAGACCGATGAAGCTAAATCAGCAGTGCAATTTGCTGTGCAAACATTAGCTCAACAAGCTCTATCGATGTCGGGCACTATTAATAGTGACGCATACAAAGCCATTGAATCTATCATTGCTGAAATAGATATACGCCTATCTGAGCAAATCAATGCTGTAATTCATCACCCCGACTTTCTGAAACTAGAAAGCGCTTGGCGTGGGCTGCATTATTTAGTCAACAATACCGAGACGGATGAAATGTTAAAAATTCGTTTCATGCCTATTACCAAACAGGAGCTTCATCGCACTCTGCGCCGCCATAAAGGCGTGGGCTGGGATCAAAGCCCCATTTTCAAAAAAATCTATGAACAAGAATACGATCAACTCGGCGGATCACCTTACGGCTGTGTAGTAGGCGATTACACTTTTGATCATTCACCTCCCGATGTTGAATTACTCGGTGAAATGGCAAAAATATCGGCTGCCGCCCACTGCCCATTCATCTCTGCCGCTGACCCAGCGGTAATGCAAATGGAATCATGGCAGGAATTAGCGAATCCGCGTGATCTGACCAAGATTTTTGAAAATACTGAATATGCCGCGTGGCGTAGCCTGCGTGAGTCAGACGATTCACGTTATTTAGGGCTTAGCATGCCACGTTTTTTAGCGCGCACACCCTATGGTGCAAAAACTAATCCTGTTGACGAATTTGATTTTGAAGAAAGCATTGATGGCGCAGATCACTCACGCTACTGCTGGGCAAACTCTGCTTATGCAATGGCGGTAAATATCAATAACTCGTTTAAGCAATACGGTTGGTGCACATCAATCAGAGGTGTTGAATCGGGTGGCGCAGTCCCTAATTTACCCACACACACTTTCCCAACAGATGACGGCGGCATTGATATGAAATGCCCAACCGAAATTGCCATTTCCGATCGCCGTGAAGCGGAATTAGCAAAAAATGGATTCATGCCATTAATTCATCGCAAAAACACTGATGTGGCTGCATTTATTGGCGCCCAATCATTACAAAAACCCGGTGAATTTTTTGACCCTGATGCAACAGCAAATGCCAACCTAGCCGCTCGCCTGCCCTATTTGTTTGCCTGCTGCAGATTCGCACATTACTTAAAATGCATAGTGCGCGACAAAATAGGATCATTCAAAGAACGTGAAGATATGGAGCGTTGGCTGAATGATTGGATCATGAATTATGTAGATGGCGATCCTGCCAACTCATCACAACAAACTAAAGCATTAAAACCGTTAGCAGCTGCGGAAGTATACGTAGAAGAAGTGGAAGGAAATCCAGGCCACTACACATCAAAATTTTTCTTGCGCCCTCACTATCAATTGGAGGGACTGACCGTTTCATTACGACTGGTATCTAAATTGCCATCGGTAAAATCGGGCGGTCAATAAATATTAAGATCCTGCTGTTGAAATATGGCGGGATCTTAATAAACCAGGTATCACCATGTAAGGTGGTATGTATTTATGATGTTGTATTAACTAAGGAAGAATGACTATGTCTGCACATGAATCCCTACAGGATTTTTTTATCAAAATTGAAGGCATTGCTGGCGAATCAAAAGATTCCAAACACGCGGGCCAGATTGACGTTTTAAATTGGGGCTACGCAGTATCTCAATCCTCTTCCGCCAATACAGGCGGTGGTGGCGGTGTTGGTAAGGCTCACTTTAGTGAACTGGTATTTACTCACTACATTGATAAATCCACACCTAACCTAATGAAATACTGCGCTAGCGGTAAACACGTTCCAAGCGTGGAACTGTCTTGCTGCAAAGTAGGTGATGGTCAACAAGAGTACATGAAAGTTGTAATGACTGACGTGCTAATCACTCACGTTCGCCCTACTGGCGACTCAAGCAGCCCACGTGTAATGGAAGAAGTTGGTCTCTCTTACTCCACAATCAAAGTGGAAGTAAAAGAACAAAATGCCAACGGCTCTATGGGCGCAGCAGTTACCGGCGCCTGGGATGTAAAACAAAACAAGGCCGCTTAATTTGCCTGTCAGTTGCCTGTCCGCAGGCAACTGTTTTTCTGAGTTTGCTAAAGGAATTCTATTATGAGCGTCCCTAGACCAAAATTTCTTTCGATATGGGGAAACTTTAAAAGTATTTATGCTGATGGCAAGGTGACCAGTGTCGGAAATAAAATTGGGGGGAAAGTAAAACAAAATATTGATCTTGGAGTTAGCGATCCAAATTTAGGATTTACAAATGCATGTGCTTTGAGAATGAGTTATGCATTAAATTATTCTGGCATGAACATTCCTCGTGGAAGCTGGAAAACCGTATCTGGGGCAGACAATAAATGGTACATATTCAGAGTGAAAGATCTATTAACCTATATTAATCATTCACTTGGAAAGCCTGATAAGGTCATAAAAAATCCAAAACCACAAGATTTTTCCGGACTGCAAGGCATTTTAATATTCAATGTAAGCTGGAGCGATGCTACAGGACACGCAACACTTTGGGATGGACAAACATGTTCTGATCATTGTTATTTTCCAGAAGCTCAAGAGGCATCGATATGGATTTTAAAATAATAAAGCTATTATTTTTTGTTTTTTCTATCTCTGCGCTAGCCCAAGAAACAAAACAATACTCTGCAAATGAATATTTTAAAAACTATGCATTAAGCACATGTATATCTGATGGTTTTCAAGAAACAGAAGTCAGGGCTGATGCTGCTGCTGCCGCTCGTGGGTACCTAGAACTTGGAGATTTCCCTCTGGAGGCTCACACAGAAGCAGCGCTGCTGGGACGACAATACTTAAAAAAAGAATACAAAAGCAATTCAGAATCAAATCTCACAATAATGAAATGCATTGACTTTTATCACAGCATAGAACTTGAAAATATTGTGAAAAAATATGCCAACGACCTTTCAGAATTAGAAAAGTAAACCTTAATAAGCATTAAAAATCTCCCAGAAAATGCCAAGGAATAACGGAATGCAAGCAACAGCGGTCAAAAAAACTCACTCACATGACATAGCAATCGCAGTGCAAATTGAACAATTGTATGCAGATATTCGCAACCATCCCGGAAAAGTTGAATATCGAATTCATTTGGCTCAATTATTAATGGTAAATGGGCAGTGGAATAAAGCATTACAACAATTACAAACAGCAGCGCAGCTTGATACCAAAGCTGCTGCTATGGCACAGAGCTATCGTGCCCTGATTCAAGCCGAAACTGCCAGAGAACAGGTTTTTCAAGGGTTGGTCAACCCTCAACATATTTCTAGCCCGGATGACTGGGAAATTTTGTTAGCAGAATCACTCGTTGCGCGTGCGCACCATCAACTGGATGCGGCCGAAAAATTTTTGCAGCAGGCATTTAATGATGCACCGGCATGCGCATTTACCATTGATGGATCAGCTGCTGCTTGGATTGCCGATGGTGACTCGCGCCTTGGGCCAGTATGTGAAGTATTTATCAACGGAAAATACTTTTGGGTTCCTTTCAATAAAATACATCAAATTACCATTGAAGCGCCGCAAGATCTACGCGATCTTGTATGGATCCCGGCCACCATCACACTGACCGATTTCTCCCGCCATTTTGGTTTTTTGCCAAGCCGTTATCCATTGAGCTATGCGCAGGCCAACGATCAACTTAGTTTAGCCAGCCTGACCGAATGGGCAGCAATTGATGAACACAGCTGGGCAGGATTAGGACAAAAAATACTAGTGACCAATCACGGAGAATATCCGCTGCTTGCCGTACGAACCCTCACCCAAATAGTGATGAGTGAATGACAGTGCAACAACCGACCACCACTAGTCGCATAGCCCGCAGCAATCGGCTAACGCCAAGCTTATTAGATCGACTAACCGATCAAGAGCCGCTCAATAAGCGCGAAACCGTCAGCGCTCAGGGAATGAGTAAGCGCGATTATCGTGCAAGTGTATTACGTGATATTTCATGGTTATTGAATACCACTAATGCAGATTCAGCACTTCCGTTTGATGAACTAAATTATGCTAAAAACTCTGTATTAAATTTTGGTGTTGTTCCTTTATCGGGGCAATATTTGGTAGATGATGACCGCAATATGATTGCCAATTCTATAGCACAAACATTACTTACATATGAGCCACGCATTATTCCAAAAAGTTTATTGGTCAAAGCACTACCAATGGATGATGGCTATGCGGCACGCAACCAACTCTCACTTGAAATAAAAGGGCAGCTTTGGGCTGAGCCCTACCCGCTCGAATTTTTACTGCGCAGTCATATTGATTTGGAAATTGGATTGGTCCAACTCACTGATATTCTGGACTCATCACTATGATTCAGAAAATGCTGGAATACTACAACAGCGAGCTAGCCTATCTGCGGGAAGCAGGTACACAATTTGCTGTACATTACCCTAAAATTGCCGGGCGTTTGGCGCTGAATGAATCAGAAGTTGCCGACCCTTATGTAGAGCGTTTACTTGAGGGTTTCAGCTTTTTAACCGCACGTATCAAGTTAAAAATGGATGCGGAATTTCCGCGCTTTATTCAACGCTTAATTGAAGTCACCTACCCTAACTACCTTGCACCAACTCCCTCAATGTGCATTGTACGTTTCACCCCAGGTGAATTGGTGAGAAACCAGCGCAGCTCATACATCGCACCTAAAGGTGCGCGTCTGCGCTCTCACCCTATTCCTGGTGCGAGCTATTGTGAATTTCGCACCGCGCACACTGTAGAACTCTTACCACTTAAATTAGCCAGCGCTAAATTTCACGCAGTGAGTAGCGAATTAAAAAATTTGCATGCGCCAGGTAAACCCGCACCATTGTCTTGCTTGCATTTACGCTTTTCGCTCACCATTCCCCTGGAGTTTAATGAGTTAAGCGATGACCAAATACCTATTCATTTATGTGGCGATTTACAATTAGCTTCACGCCTCTATGAAATTATCATGGGGCATAATGTAGGCATTGCTCTGCGGGCGATCAGCGGTAGTGACGATAAGGCCTGGCATTTTGAAGCTGATGCAATAAAACCTGTAGGGTTTGACGAAAAAGAGGCCTTATTACCCTATGAGAACCAAAGCTTTCAAGGCTATCGTTTGTTGCATGAATACTTTGCCCTGCCCGGGCGTTTTCATTTTTTTGCACTGCAAGGTATCAAACGGTTTCTATCATCAAAACCAAAATGTCGCGAATTTGAAATCGCCATACTTTTAGATAGATCCACCGGCGATTATGAAAAACTAGTCGATACCACACAGTTTGCATTATTTTGTTCACCCGCAATCAATTTAATATCCATGCGCGCAGATCGTTTGCCGTTGTCAGATGGCCGCAATGAATTTCATCTGGTGCCGGATAAAAGCCGCCCTCTAGATTACGAAGTCTACAGCGTGAGTGCGGCTGAGGGATTTGATCGCGATCATCGCATACAGCGTCAATTTCGCCCGTTTTATGCAACACATGCTGATGATCGCAGCAATCACGGTGCCTATTTTTCTATTCGTCGCGAACCGAGAGTTGCTTCAGAAGATATTTTACAAAATGGAGCTCGCTCAACCTATCAAGGTGCAGAAGTTTTTATTTCACTCGTCGATCAACAAGATGCACCTTTTGATAGAAAACTGCGGCAGTTAGGTGCCGATATACTAGCCACCAATCGCGATCTTCCGCTATTAATTCCTACCGGATCAGAGCAGGATTTGCGCCCCGTATCATCATTACCGGTAGAGGGCGTGCGCATTATCAGCGGACCAACTAGACCTGTAGCAGCCATCAATGAAGGGTACATGCACTGGCGTTTTATCAGCCACTTGAATCTCTCTTACCAAAGTTTGGCGCAGCCGAACCCAGAGCAAAATGCAAAAACCTTGCGCGAATTATTAGGCTTGTATACGGCACTCGGCGATGCAGCATTGGGGCGCTATAGCAGTGCATTGATAAAATGTGCAATGCAACCTATTACCCGCCGCATGCCGGGCAAAGGGCCATTAATTTTTGGTAGAGGCACTAGCATTAAAATCGAAGTGGATGAAATTCCGTTTGCAGGTGCCAGCCCTTATGCTTTTGGCGCTGTGTTAGAACGCTATCTCGCTCGCCATGCCAGCATTAACTCATTTACTGAAATGCAATTAGTCAGCGCTCAACGCGGTTTAATCGGCCACTGGCCAACGCGATTTGGCGAGCGAGGCAATCTATGACAAACCTCGCACAATCACCAAGCACAACAGAGATGTTGCTGAGCGAGTTAGCAGCAGCACCCCATTCAATGGATCTATTTGCATTGATGCGCCGCTTGGAAGCAAGCGACAGCACTGCGACTAAATGGGGCTATGCCAATAAATATCACGATGAAAAATTGCAATTTGGTCAAGAGCCATCATCCATTTTTCCGAGCTCCACCATCGCGAAACTCTATCAATACTCCAATGGTAGAAAGCCTAAACTAGCCATTCATAGCTTTGGTTTGTTTGGTGCAAATGGCGCTATGCCACTGGTTTTTACCGAATACGTCAAAGAGCGAATGGCGCATCACGGCGACTATGCCCTGAGTGATTTTATCGATATTTTTCACAATCGTTTAATTATGTTGTTTTACCGGGCATGGGCCGATGCTAACTCCTGTACCAATATGGATGACACAGAGGAAAAATTTACCACTTATATCTCTAGCCTCTGTGCATCCAGCCTGCCGCACAACACAAACACAGACACAATTCCAACTCATGCGCGCTGGCACAATACTGGGCATTTGTTGCGTCAGGCACGTACCGCAGAAGGCTTAAAGAATATTTTATCCGGTTTTTTTAACGTGCCCGTACGAATAGAAGAATTTGTTCTACGTTGGTTAAATTTGCCAGCAGATGAACAAACTCGCTTAGGTAATTTTAAAGGTGCTCAACTGGGATTTGATGCAGTACTAGGGCGTAAGGTGATGAGTAAACAACAGCATTTTCGTGTCCATCTGGACTCGTTAAGCATGGAGCAATACGAACAATTTCTGCCTAATACACTTAAATATCAGCAATTGCGCGATTGGGTTCGTACATATACCGGCAAAGAGTTTAGCTGGGATCTACAACTGCACCTGCATAAATCTATCGATAACACAGGACTACAACTTGGCAATAAGAAAAACCTTGGCTGGAGTACATGGCTTGGCAAACTATCTGGCTGCAATCAATGTCGTGTTGACAAAGTAACATTCACTCCAGACCCTGAAGTTACTCATCCAATTTCTTTTTAAATCTAAACATCAAAACACAATTGAAGACTTTTATCATGATTAAAAAATTACCCTGTGCGAACCTTATTAAACACACTCTTGGCCTCGCAAGCTTGATGCTAGCTAGCCTGCATT
Organism: uncultured Cellvibrio sp.; assembly: GCA_963971905.1. GTDB lineage: Bacteria > Pseudomonadota > Gammaproteobacteria > Pseudomonadales > Cellvibrionaceae > Cellvibrio. Next base: position 4,129 of record CAXAVL010000031.1, on the reverse strand, counting down.
TGCCAATACAAGCCGCTAACGAACCTGACCTATACCTTATTCAAGCATTTGAAGGCGTGTGGAAAATGGAGCGCAGCGCCACCACGCTATTGACTGACCGTATAAATACACGCGCTGAACAAGGTATATTGTTCCATGAGCCGCAAGTGAAAGATGCGCCCGTCTATTTGCGTAAATCTTATGAAATAGGTGAAATTGAATATCGCCGTAAAAAATACTCCTCCATCGAAACCCCATGGGGTAGCTTTCCGCATTTGAATCCTGACACTATGCGCTTGATAGAAATCAGTATTCCACAGACCCGCTATTGGGTTCTTTCAGGCCAAGGTGAAAATTTATTTTCTGCCACCGACTGGAATCGTTATCGGTTTTTGCATGTATTTGATATGGGGCGCAGCCGCTACATTACTAATTATTATTCTGTTTTTTCCGAAGCTCACTTGGGTGAGCGTGTACTTGGCCGATTACCGAATTCACCCGTACTAAATTATGCCCGTGTAGTGCCCGCGCAATGGGACGCAAACAACAACATTAGTAGTTATGAAGTACTGCTTTACAATTTAGATCGCAATGGAATACATCGCACACTGGAAGATGGATCTCTCGTCTCGTATAACCTCACCAAAAATACTGACAGCCCATTATGGACACTTACCCCTGCATCAACTACGCCCGTTGCTGACGAGCTTGATCGAAAAGGTCACTATTTTACTGGTGCACGCCTATCTGCTAAGGAGTATCAAGCTCGATTGCTGGAGTCGCAACCATCCAAAAAACAATCCAATAAAAAATCGACCAAAAAAACAACTAAAAAAAATGGTAAACCCATTTCACAACGTTAATCAATCAAAAAGGAATTTTTATGCGTGAGATCAGCCGCACTGCTCTGTTTGGAAAATTAAATCCGCTTTTGTATAAAGCCATGGAAAGTGCAACCGTGTTTTGCAAATTGCGCGGCAACCCCTATGTGGAATTAGCTCACTGGCTGCATCAATTGGTGCAGTTAGACGATAGCGATATGCATCGCATTGTGCGCCATTACCAATTGGATGCCAGCCAAATTGCCAGCGAGATTACGCTGACACTAGAGCAGTTGCCACGTGGCGCCAATAGCATTAGCGATTTATCACCTAGCATTGAATCGGCGGTTGAGCGCGCGTGGGTTTACGCCACACTTATGCTGAATGAAGTGCAAGTGCGCAGTGGCAGCTTATTACTAGGCCTATTAAAAACACCAGAGCTGCGCAGCAAACTCACCGCTATTTCACCCACTATTGCCAAGCTCGATAGTGAAAAACTTGCCGAGGAATTTGCCCGCATTTTAAATGAGTCACCCGAGCAAACACTCAGTGCTAGCGATAACTCGTTGGCCGTTGGCAACCCCGGTGAATTTAGCGGCGCTATGGCGCCCGGCGCCCTGGGAAAGCAGGAAGCGCTCAATCGTTTTTCAGTAGATTTAACTGAGCGCGCACGCAATGGTGAGATAGATCCTGTTACCGGTCGCGATGAAGAAATCCGTCAGATCATCGATATATTAATGCGTCGCCGCCAAAATAATCCGCTACTTACCGGCGAAGCTGGCGTGGGTAAAACCGCCGTTGCTGAAGGTTTTGCGCTGCGCCTTGCGCAGGGCGATGTACCGCCACAACTCAAAGACGTGCGCTTGTTGCTGTTGGATATTGGCTTGTTACAAGCTGGCGCGAGCATGAAAGGTGAATTTGAACAACGCCTGCGCCAAGTGATTGATGAAGTACAAACTAGCGCCACGCCGATTATTTTATTTATCGATGAAATTCATACCCTAGTTGGTGCCGGTGGCGCAGCCGGCACAGGCGATGCCGCTAATTTATTAAAGCCCGCACTCGCGCGCGGAACCTTACGCACCATAGGCGCAACAACCTGGAGCGAATACAAAAAATATATTGAAAAAGATCCTGCACTCACCCGCCGTTTTCAAACCGTTCAAGTAGGCGAGCCAGACGAGCAGAAAGCGATTGCTATGTTGCGCGGTATTACTGCCAACCTTGAGCAGCATCACCAAATACTTCTACTCGATGGAGCCATCACTGCTGCAGTAACACTGTCGCATCGCTATATTCCCGCGCGCCAGTTACCCGACAAAGCTATCAGCCTGCTCGACACTGCCTGTGCGCGTGTCGCCATTAGCCAGCACGCCACACCCGCAGCGCTTGAAGACTGTCAAAAACGTATCGCTAATTTGCGCACCCAAGCGGGTATTCTCGACCGTGAAGCGGTGTACGGTTTGGCCGATCCAGAGCAACAAAAAGCTTGCCAAACAGAATTAGATTTAGCACTCGCCGAAGAAGAAACATTACGCGATCGCTGGGTTGCAGAAAAAACCTGCATCGAACAATTATTACAATTACGCCAACAATTGTTTGCGGCGAATCAACAGCCTGAAGAAACCGAAAGCGATATTGACCTCGTTGCGTTACGCAAAAAGCATCAAACATTACTTGCACAACTTGCCGATATTCAAGGTGAATCACCGCTGGTATTACTTGCCGTGGATGAAGCCGCTGTTGCGACAGTGGTCGCCGACTGGACCGGCATTCCACTCGGACGCATGTTGCGCAACGAAATTACCAATGTATTGCACTTAGCCGATAACCTCGACCAACGCGTGATTGGCCAGCGCCATGCATTGGAATTAATTAGCCGCCGCATTCAAACCGCGCGCGCGCATCTGGATAATCCCAATAAGCCCATCGGCGTATTTATGTTGGTTGGTCCTTCTGGTGTGGGTAAAACGGAAACCGCATTAGCACTTGCTGAAACGCTTTATGGCGGCGAGCAAAATCTCATCACCATTAACATGAGTGAATTTCAAGAAGCGCACAGTATTTCTACACTCAAAGGTGCGCCGCCAGGTTATGTCGGTTATGGCGAAGGCGGTGTGTTAACCGAAGCCGTTCGACGCAAACCCTACTCAGTGGTTTTATTAGATGAAATTGAAAAAGCCCATCCCGATGTGCACGAATTATTTTTCCAAGTATTTGATAAGGGCTGGATGGAAGACGGTGAAGGTCGCGCGATTGATTTCCGCAACACCGTTATTTTGCTCACCTCCAATGTGGGCACCGAATTAATTGGCAGCCTGACCCGCGACCCGGATTTGTGCCCAGAGCCAGACGCGCTTGCCGGTGCCCTGCGCGAACCGCTACTGCAAGTATTTCCGGCCGCCTCTCTTGGGCGCATGGTGGGTATACCCTACTACCCACTCAGCCACGCCACACTGGCCGACATAGTGCGCTTACAACTCGCACGCATTCAGCAACGAGTTTTAGAGCAACACCATATTAATTTCACCTACACGACTACGGCGGTCGATCTGATTATTCAACGTTGTACTGATATGGAATCTGGCGGGCGTATGATTGATGCGATTCTCACTCATCATTTATTGCCAGTGATTAGCCGTGAACTTTTGGGTCGCCTTGCAAACAATACGCCGCTCACCAGTATTCATTTGGATGTCAACGCAAGCGAATTTAATTTTCACTTTACGCCCGCGAACATTGAACCTTCTATCACTCAGATTGCGCCCAGCGCAGTAGCAGAGGCATAACGGAATCGATCATGCAAAGGAATTACAATTTACTCAGCCCTTTACCGCCAACCGATTTACGCTTTGTCAGTATGAAGGGTACCGAGGCGGTATCGCAGCTCTTTGCGCTCACATTAAATTTGCAAAGCCCGCGCAAAGACATCAACCCCAACGATCTGCTCGGCCAACCTATGTCGGTAGCAATCAGCTTGCCCGGCGGCGGCGTGCGCCACATTAACGGCCAATGTACACAATTTTCCAGCGCCGCAAAATCGGGTCGTCATTACGCTTATAGCGCGGTGATTCAACCCTGGCTTTGGTACGCTACACGGCGGCAGGACTATCGCATCTTCCAACACAAAACCGTCAAAGACATGGTGCAAGAAGTACTCGCGCCCTACGCGTTTGAATTTCGTTTTGATTTAACCCGCAGCTATCGCACCTGGGAATATTGTGTGCAATACCGCGAGACAGATGCAAACTTTGTGATGCGGATGTTAGAACATGAAGGCATTTGGTTTTGGTTTGATCACAAAGCCGGTTCCCATGCATTGGTGATGA
>CAXAVL010000030.1:0-27168 GCA_963971905.1 uncultured Cellvibrio sp. | reverse complement strand
GAACCATCAAGATCTGCCCTGTCGCCAAAGGCGAAGGCTACAGCTTGATACTATCCAAAGGAGGTAGGACGAGAGTAGCAAAGCTTAGTCTTGCCGAGTGTGATGCAATACGATGATCACAGAATAGCGCTGGGGATCATTTAGATCCGCAGTGCTTTGGGAAGAGAAAAACTGATATTTTCCGGCGTGCCGTCCATTTCAATTGGAGCTTCGGCGCCACAGGCCTTTAACTTATCGATCACCTGCCTCACCAGCACTTCAGGTGCGGAAGCGCCTGCGGTGATACCAATACTGGTGCGATTTTGTATCCACACTGGATTGATATCATCCGGCCCATCGATTAAATAGGCTTCCGTACCGCAACGTTCTGCCAATTCACGCAAGCGATTTGAGTTGGATGAGTTAGGTGAACCAACTACCAATACCAAATCACACTCCAGCGCGAGTTGACGCACGGCATCCTGGCGATTGGTTGTCGCGTAGCAAATATCATCGCGGCGCGGGCCTTGAATTTTCGGGAACTTATTGCGCAACGCTTCGATAACTTTAGCCGTGTCATCCATTGATAAGGTGGTCTGGGTTACATAAGCCAAATTCTCTGGATCATGCACCACTAACGCATCCACATCCGCTTCATCTTCCACCAAATAAATTGCACCACCATTGCTGGCGTTGTACTGCCCCATGGTGCCCTCTACTTCTGGGTGGCCTTGGTGGCCAATCAAAATACACTCGCGCGCTTCGCGGCTATAGCGTGTCACTTCGATGTGCACTTTGGTTACCAGCGGACAAGTTGCATCAAAAATTTGCAGGCCGCGTGCTTCAGCTTCTTGCCGCACCGCTTGCGACACACCGTGCGCACTGAAAATCAGAATCACATCGTCGGGAACCTGCTCAACTTCATCGACAAAAATCGCACCGCGCTCGCGCAGTGAATCCACCACAAATTTATTGTGCACAACTTCATGGCGCACATAGATTGGCGCACCAAAAACATCGAGCGCGCGATTGACTATATCGATCGCGCGATCGACACCGGCACAAAAACCGCGGGGATTAGCGAGCTTGATTTGCGTCATAATCAGTGCACCTGAACCGGTTCGATTTTAATAATAGCGACTTCAAATAAAATATCGCGGCCAGCGAGTGGATGATTAAAATCTACCACCACCACTTCATCGTCATAACGCTGTACTACACCTGGCAATTCGGTTTTTTGTGCATCGGCAAATGACAGCATCAAACCTTCACTCAATTCGAGGTCAGGGCTGAATTGGCTACGCGCAATTTCCTGAATGTTATTCGGATTGCGCTGACCAAAACCATCTTCCGGTTTAATCACCAGGGTTTTGTGCTCGCCTTCCAACATGCCAAACAGCGCTTTTTCAAAGCCGGGCAGTAAGTTGCCATCGCCCACGGTAAAAGTTGCGGGGGCACGCTCAAAATTGGAATCCACCATATCGCCATTATCCAACTGCAAGGCAAAGTGCAGGGTAATTTTAGTGCCGGGACCAATTGCTAATTCACGCATTTGTTTTTTTCTCTTTGCTATTTTCTTTACTAAACAACATATCAATGATTAATACGGCGGCACCGAGTGAAATAGCCGAGTCCGCAAGGTTAAATGCCGGGAAATAACTGGCCTGATAGTGAAACTCAATAAAATCCACCACATGCCCCAGCACAATCCGGTCATACAAATTACCCAGCGCGCCGCCTAGAATAAAGGCCAGCGCAAAGGCCTCACGTGGTTTTTGCTGTGCGGTGCGCGCAATCCACACACTCAACAGCACACTGGCTGCAAGCGCAATAACGGCAAAAAACCAGCGCTGCCAACCACCGGCGTCAGCCAGAAAACTAAATGCCGCGCCGGTGTTATAAGCCAAGGTGAAATTAAAAAATGAGGTAAACACCAAAGTTTCGCCGTATTCAAATGCGGCTTCGATGGCGTGTTTACTGGCTTGGTCCAAAGCGACAATAATCAACGCAGCCAGATACCAGAACCAAGGTTTTTGATAAGTTTTTAGTGGCATATTTAATTCACAATTAGGCAAATTGACGGGTTTCGCCCGCACCATCTACATTGTCAACACAACGCAAACAAATGGTTGGATGCACTGCATTCGTACCTACATCCGCACGGTGATGCCAGCAGCGCTCACATTTTGCGTGTTCGGATTTTTTCACTGCCACTTGCAGACCAGTAACATCCGTCGCCTCGGCACTTTGCGCTTCAGTGAGCGGACGAATCTCCGCGGTCGAGGTAATTAACACAAAGCGCAGTTCATTGGCGAGCTTATGCAATTCGGTTTGCAATTTTTCATCGCAATACAGGATCACTTCTGCACCCAATGAGCCTCCCACTTCTCCCGCAGCGCGCTTGGCTTCAAGCACTTTGTTTACGGCATCTTTTACTTCGGCGATCAATTCCCAGTAACTGTCGGCAAACGAGTCCGCTGGCATTGCAGGCAGTTCATACCACTCTGCAATAAACACATTGGCTTCGCGCTCACCGGCGATTTCTTTCCAGACTTCATCGGCAGTGAAACTTAAAATCGGCGCAATCCAACGCACCATCGCTTCGATTACATACTGCAGTGCAGTCTGCGCCGAGCGGCGTGCGAGCGCATCACCTTTTACCGTGTATTGACGGTCTTTAATAATATCGAGATAGAAACCACCCAACTCCACCACGCAAAAGTTGTGCAGTTTTTGATAGATCAAATGCAGTTGATAGCTGTCGTAGGCGGCAATAATGTCTTGTTGCAGCTGCGCGGTGCGCGCCACAATCCAGCGATCCAACTGCAGCATATCTTGCGGCGCAACCGCATCGGTTGCCGGATTAAAGCCAGTCAGGTTGGACAAAATAAAACGCGCGGTATTGCGAATGCGGCGATAGGAATCGGCTGTGCGTTTTAAGATTTCATCGGACACACTCATCTCGGTGCTGAAATCAGTAGCAGCAACCCACAAGCGCAATACATCCGCACCCAAATCGTTCATTACTTTTTGCGGCGGGATTACATTGCCAATCGACTTGGACATTTTACGCCCCTGCGCATCCACCACAAAGCCGTGCGTTAATACGGTTTTGTAGGGCGGCTTGGCATTCATTGCCATAGAGGTTTTAAGCGATGACTGGAACCAGCCGCGATGTTGGTCGGAACCTTCCAAATACAAATCCGCAGGGAAGCGCAAACCAGCGCGCTGCTCTAATACCGCGTAGTGAGTCACACCTGAATCAAACCACACATCCAAGGTATCGGTAACTTTTTGGTATTTATCGGCATCGGCGCCAAGCAATTCGGCGGCGTCCAGTTCGAACCAAGCATCCATTCCGCTCTGCTCAACTTTTTGCGCAACCGCTTCAATTAATCGCGGCGTTTCTGGATGCAATTCTTGCGTTTCTTTATTCACAAACAATGCGATGGGAACACCCCAGGTGCGCTGACGGGAGATACACCAGTCAGGTGAGGTTGCGAGCATGGCATCGATACGCGCCTTGCCCCAATCCGGCACCCACTCAACACCTTCAACCGCTTGCGCAACCTGATCGCGCAAATTGTTTTTGCTCATGCTCACAAACCATTGCGGTGTAGCACGGAAAATTAGCGGGGTTTTAGTGCGCCAGCAGTGCGGGAAGCTGTGGGTGATTTTGCCTTGCGCGAGCAGGGCATTTTTTTCAATCAATAGTGCGACAACTTTTTCATCGACTTTGTAGACGTGATCGCCCGCGAAAATTTCTACGTTAGGGCGATAGGTGCCGTGGTCGTCGATGTAGTTGAGTGTACCGATTCCGTATTTCACCCCGACATTAAAGTCGTCTGCACCGTGGTCTGGTGCAGTGTGAACAAAACCAGTACCTGCATCGGTAGTGACGTGATCGCCGAGGATTACCGGAACCTGACGTGCATAAAAAGGATGCTGCAACAGCATTTTTTCCAGCGCTGCGCCTTTTACGCGACCGACAATTGTGTGCTCTTCAATTTTTGCGCGCGCCATCACGCTAGCAACTAAAGTTTCAGCAACCAGCAGGCGTTCATCGCCCACTTGCACCAAGGCGTAATCAACTTCGGCATTGGCAGACACAGCTTGGTTCGCCGGCAAAGTCCAAGGTGTGGTAGTCCAGATCACCAAAGAAATTTGGCCGCTGCCACTTAATTCGTTGATCGCTTTTTCAATTGCGGCTTGATCGACAAAGGCAAATTTTACATCGATGGAGAATGAGGTTTTATCCTGATATTCCACTTCTGCTTCAGCAAGTGCAGAACCGCCCACCACGCTCCAGTACACAGGTTTAAAACCTTTGTGCAGATGACCGTTATCGGCGATTTTGCCGAGCGCGCGAATAATATCGGCTTCGAATTTATAATCCATGGTGAGATAGGGTTTATCCCAATCGCCCTGCACACCCAAACGGATAAAGTCAGCCTTTTGGCCTTCCACTTGTTTGGCAGCATATTCGCGGCATTTGTTGCGGAAGGTTTTCACATCCACTTTATCGCCGGCTTTGCCGACTTTTTTCTCGACATTGTGCTCGATAGGCAGACCGTGACAGTCCCAACCCGGTACATAAGGCGCATCAAAACCGCTCAGGGTTTTACTCTTGACGATAATATCTTTCAGAATTTTATTAACCGCGTGACCGATATGAATATCGCCGTTCGCGTAGGGTGGGCCGTCGTGCAAAATAAATTGCTCGCGGCCAGCGCGCGCACTGCGAATTTGCTGATAAAGATTATTGGCTTGCCATTGTTTCAACATGTCCGGCTCGCGTTGGGCGAGGTTTGCCTTCATGGCAAAACCGGTGTTAGGCAGGTTCAGTGTTGCTTTATAATCGGTCATGATTCAAGGTCAACTTGTTAACAAAAAATGGTAAGAGAAATAGCGAAAATCGCTAGAGAGTTTTTACTTTTCGCTCACTTCGAGCTGGTCAACAATCTTTGGCATCGCGAGTAAAATCAACAATGCAATAACAGTACATAAAATAGCGGAAGATTCACGCCCTAAACCGGCAGCCACACCAATGGCTGCAGTGAGCCAAATACCAGCTGCCGTTGTTAATCCCTTAAGATCTTTTTCATTGTGCCCTTTTAAAATTGCACCCGCGCCCAAGAAACCGATACCCGCAATGACGCCTTGCACCACCCGGCTTAATTCAGATTCAGACAGCCCAGCCTGCTGCGGAATTAACACAAATAATGCTGAGCCAATCGCAACTAACATATGGGTTTTCACACCGGCGGCCTTACCGCGATGCTCACGTTCAAAACCTAAAACGCCACCTAACAACGCTGCCATTAATAAGCGAATAACCAAGGTGGTGATCTCGCTAACGTCTTTTAAATCTGAAAACTCTGCTACAAAGGTGTTCGATATTTGTTGCCAAACAGTGCCCATAACCACAACTCCTTTTAAACCACCAAAATATTGATAAAAATTTAGGGGTAATGCAGCTTAATTGACACTCTGCCGACTAAAAAAGTCCCGCCCTTGTGCGATATCTAGCTGCAGCTGTGTTTGCAGCTCATCCAGCGAGTTGAATTTTTTTTCATCGCGCAATTTGCTGTGGAAAACCACATCAATCAAGGCACCGTACACTTTGCGCGAAAAATCAAACAGGTGAACTTCCAGCAGTGGCTTTTTGTCGCCACTCACCGTGGGGCGCACTCCAACATTGGCGACACCTTGATGCACAGTGCCATCCAGAAATTTTACCGTCACAGTAAACACACCGCGCAAGGGTGAGCGGTAGCGACGCAAATGGACATTGGCCGTTGGCACACCCAATTTACGCCCGAGCTGTTGGCCGTAAGCGATGCGCCCGCTGATACTATAGGGTTTGCCCAGCAGCGTTTCCGCCTTGGCAAAATCACCCATTTCCAGCAGCTGGCGAATGCGCGTGCTGCTCACTCGCTCTCCGTCAATTTCCAGCGTACAGGTATCGGTCACTGCAAAACCGCGCTCGGCGCCCACTTTTTGCAGCAGGGCAAAATCGCCACGGCGATCACAGCCAAACCGGAAATCATCGCCAACCACTAAATGTTTGATCGCCAAACCATCGAGCAGCACTTTGTCGATAAAGGCTTCCGCCGACAAGCTGCGCAGGGTTTCGTTGAACTGCACACAGAGCACTCGTGCAACGCCGGCAGCCAGCAATGCCTGCACTTTTTCACGCAGGCGCATCAGGCGTGCGGGGGCTTTATCGCCGGAAAAAAATTCGTGTGGCTGAGGTTCAAAAACAATCACTACAGCCGGTAATTGATGCTGTTTGGCGACCGCAATCAACTGGCGCAAAATGGCCTGATGACCAAGATGAACACCGTCAAAGGAGCCGATAGTTGCTACACAGCCGCGATGCCAGGGGCGCAGGTTGTGCAACCCACGAATAAAACTATGTGCCGCTGGATTCACGCTGTGTAGTACCCTCAACCCAATTGTCTGTAAATGAGTGCCGGAAAAATGAAGGCCGGAAGTATACAGGAGCGGCGGCGCTTGAGCCTACCCCGCCCCTGTGAATGACGCGATTTTGATCAGCTCCGCGCTTTGAAATCCTGCAGGCGCACACCCACGGCAAACAGGGCGATAAGATAAACCGCAAAACCCACCGCACAGACAACCGCAAGGCGCAGGATTCGCTCCATCACACCCCAGTCCGACCAGAGATTCCAGAACAAAAGAAAGCAGAGCAATACCATCACCATCGCCAGATTGGCGGCGCCGTAGCGCAGCCACAGCATCGGCCAATTACCGGCAGGATGATAAACCCCGGCTTTGCGCAGGCCGCGATAGAGCAAATAGGCATTTACATAGGCCGCCATCGCCGTGGTAAATGCCAAGCCGACATGGCCCAAGCCCCAGAGCATGACCAGCGGAATCACCACCAGCGGCTTCATCAGAATATTAGCGATGATGGCGATAACACCGATGCGCACCGGCGATTTCATATCCTGACGCGCGAAATAACCCGGCACCAATACCTTGATCAGCATAAAAGCGAACAACCCGAGCGCATAGGCTTTCAGGCTATAGGACGACATCAAGATGTCTTCCGCCTTCATCTCCCCGTGATAAAACAGGGTGTAGAGAATTGGCTCAGCCAGAATGATCAACGCGAGCGTGGCAGGCAGGGCGATAAGCACTACAAAGCGGATCGCCCAATCGAGCATCTGGCTAAACTTTTCGCCCGATTGCGCAGCACTCAAGCGTGACAGCCCCGGCATAATTACCGTCGCAATCGCCACACCAAATACACCCAGCGGCAGCTCCACCAAGCGGTCGGAGTAAAACAGCCAGCTCACCGCCCCATCGCCCAACATGGTGGCGATGATTGAATCCAACAACAAATTGAGCTGGCTCACCGACACACCAAACAAGGCGGGTGCCATCAGTACCAGAATCCGTTTAACGCCTGGGTGCGACCAATCCAACTTGGGCGATGGCAGCAAATGAATCTGGCGCAAGAACGGCAATTGAAACAGCAGCGAGAAGATGCCCGCTACCACAATACTCCACGCCAAGGCGTAAGCGGGATTAGGAAAAAAGTCGGCGACTAGCAGCGCGGCCGCGATCATAAACACATTGAGAAAAACCGGAGTTACCGCCGGAATGGCAAAGCGGTCGTAACTATTCAAAATCGCACCGGCAAATCCGGTCAGCGAAATCAGCATCAAATAGGGAAAGGTGATGCGCACCAGATCAGTTAAAAGCGAAAACTTCTCTGGCTCATCGGCATAACCATAAGCAAACACATAAGCCAAACCGACCGCACCCACCACGCCGATTAGCGTCACCAGCAGCAGAATCGAACCGAGGCAGCCAGCTACTTTATCCACTAACTCTTTGACGGCGGCCTGCGTACCTTTCTCACGATACTCCGACAACACCGGAATAAACGCCTGCGAAAACGCGCCCTCGGCAAACAGGCGGCGGAAAAAATTGGGAATTTTCTGCGCTATCGCAAACGCATCCATCGCGCCGCCCGAGCCCATCACGGTTGCCAGCACTATATCGCGCACCAGCCCCAGCACCCGCGAGGTCATCGTCATCGAGCCCGTCAGCAGGCTTGAGCGCAGCAGGCTTCTCGGCTTGGTCGGTTTTTCGGGGGATGCAACGGGAGGTAACTCGGAGTCAGACACGGCAAATCCTGCGCGGGTAAAAGATGCGGCATTATCCATGGCAGATAGCACCGCACACAACTGACAATCACGGGGTATCGTAAAAAGCGCCCAAAAGACCAGCCCCCGGTTTTACTGTGCCTTGTACTAAAGATCAGTATCTGCAGTGACCACTACGCCTTGACGCAGGGAGTTGTCCGCGTCACCAATGTATCCACCCAAAAAAGCGCGCTGCTGTTGGTTGACAGCTAATGCTCTCACCGATATTAATCCCGCCGGCGAATGCCAGCGTTTGCGCATCACTTCGCCCCAGTGCGGATTCACCTTAATCAGCAGAGCCTCCTGATCGAGGGCATCCCTATCCGTTTTTTCTTTAGTCAGCTCACCGGCAAGGTACAAATTACCATCTGCATCCAGTGCCATTGCCGAGAGCTGGTCGTCAAATTCGGTACCATAGAATTCGGTTCTAAGTCTTTCACCGGTTTGGGCATCCAACTCAAACACCACAAAGTCGCGTTTTATCAGCGCAAAAGGCAGGTTCGCTGCCATGGCAGTGCCGCCCACCAGAATATTGCCATCCGCTTTAATAACGACCGCAACCAACTGATCCAATCCTTGAAAATTTAATGGCTGTCGCCAAAGGACCGATGCATCACTGTCATAACTCGCCACAAAAGAGCCCCGTAATGCGGTGTTATAAAGATTACCGACCACCACAATCTGATCGCTATTGCCTGGTGCTACCGCTAGATCAAGCACATCATCGTCTGCGCTAGTCGCATAGTTAATTTCCCAAAACCGCGCATAACTATCACCAGAAGGTTTCAATAACATCAAAAACGGATCGCGCCACGCTTCCACATAATTGCTCGGCACATAAATATCATCATAACCCACGATGGCGAGATCATCATAGCGGGTAAAACTCATCGCCACCGGATGCTGCGGTGTCGCACTGCCCAATTGCAGCAGCCGGGCAGGATTAGTGTTGTTTTCCAGCGCACCAAACACCACATCAAACTGTCCAAAATTGACTTGCCCGGCGACAGTGCCGTTAGTGCGCCCGGCAAAATAAAGTCGCTCATCCTCTGAGTTATAAGCCAAGGCCTCAATCACATCACTGGCAGACGTATCGAGCTGATAAAACGAATTATTTGCCCCCATCACCGTGTCGGCATTTAACTTATAAGCCACACCCACCGAATTGCCCGCAGGCTCAATATTGGTTTGCCCCACCACGCCCTTGATATAACCGGCGACATACAACTGGTTATCGGGCGCCACCAATAAATCCGTCACCTCACTGGCCCCAGGGGCATCAATCAAATACTGCTCGCTCCAGGCGATTGAAGACATGGCACTACTCGATGAAACCGCACTGCTAGACGAAACAGCACTGCTAAATGACGCCGGACCACTACTCAATGATGAGCCAAGGCTACTCGATGAGCTGCCAGCAGAACCCGATCCACCACCGCATGCAAACAAACCAAACGCCACCACAACCGCTACTATTCTCACAACTGACTCCTTATATTCACATCGCACCTCTATGCTTGATGCATAAATAATGTGCCGACAGTATTGGTAGGGAGCGAAACAAAAAGTAGGCGAAATTTGCACCCGAATGTAAACGTCTGTAATTCACTAATAGAAGCTGAACCCGGTTTCACCGCACAACCACATTAGACTTGACAGAAACGGCACTCGCCTATACTGTACATAAAAACAGTAACAACACTTTCGAGGATTTACACAATGGCAGTAATCGCCGTTTGGCTATGTGATCGGGATGGCAGCATGTTTGAAGATAAAAAAGTCGCAGAAGAGCACGATAAGTATCTGGAGCTGGCCGCGAACATCACTCAATTAATTGAAGACAATATTCCCGGTATCGACGAACAACACAGCGAGGCGATTGGTATTTTGCTGGCGCAGCGCCGCGAATTACTTGCCAAAGCCTGCAAAGGCAAACCCGATGAATTATTGCAGCCTTTCACTTATGAAAAACCTGCAACCCTGAACAGCAAAACTGCCACAGCCACGGAGAAGGACGACTAGGTAGCGGGAGTTTCTGTAAAGCCGGTGCGCCCACATCACACCGGTGCCGTTAATGGCTGCCCACACAGCCATTAACAATTGCAAACAACTGAATCACCACTCAGTGGTTTGTACGTGTGTTTAGGTGTGCAGTCCGAATACTTGAATAACTACTCCCCAGCAGTTGCTTAATTGTTCAGTTGCACACCTGCTTCCAATCACTTATCCCTGCCCAGCTGTCAGCCACCACTGAAGTAGGCGATAAGCTGCTTTCACCACCGCACCTACTCCTTAGGGAACCTCAACGGGTGCGGTGGTTTTTTATTTATGCCCATGCAAACAGCCAACAAGCGGCGTGCAATTACACATGATTAAGCTAAAGTTAGTGGAACGCATACCAGAAGGGGCCACTAATGCTACAGACCCGTAAACCACTCAACGCCCAGCGCGCAGCCTTGGTATTAATGCTTTTCTTAGCATGCCTTTCATTAGAAACCACAGCAAAAAACCTGCGCGTAGTACAGGGTGATAACAGCATAGAAACCTATGCCCGAGGGTTATTAACACTTGCGCTCAGCAAGCTTCCAGAAAAATATGACGTGCAGCAAACCATTCCCAGCAACAGTGAAGAGCGTATGATCAGCATGCTTATCGACAACCAACTAGAGGTTGTCTGGTATGCCACCACCAATGATCTGGAAGAGCGCCTGCTGCCCATTCGAATCCCCATCTACCGAGGCCTATTGGGCTACCGGGTGTTGATGATTAAAAAAGGCACCCAGCACAAATTTGACGGCATCAAAACCAAAGAGGATTTAAGACGGGTATCGCTCGGACAAGGGCGCTTTTGGGCGGACACCAATGTCCTGACCGCCAACAATCTGAACGTAGTAAAGGTACTGAAATACGAAGGGCTGTTTTATATGCTAGATGGCGACCGCTTTGACGCCTTCCCTCGCGGCGTTCATGAACCTTGGTCTGAAATACAGCGCTACCCCAAACTCGCACTCGATGTAGAACAAAATTTACTGGTGTCCTACACAAACCCATTTTATTTTTTTGTAAACAAATCCAACCACAAATTAGCCCAAGATATTGAGCGAGGCCTGCGCATAGCGATTGAAGATGGCAGTTATGACAAGTACTTTTTTAACGACCCAACGGTCAAAGATGTGATCAATAAAGCGAATCTGAAAAACCGGCGCATTATCCACTTGGATAATCCATCACTGCCTAAAAACACACCACTGGATGATAAATCGCTGTGGTTCGATCCCTACTCAATTGAATAACCCGACGTAGCGCACAAAACAAAAAACCATCGTAAATCTGTCATGCAATCAGCAAAATAGTTTCACATTGGCGCGCTAGGGTTGGCTGGACACCCACCAACCCAACCACTACGGAGGCTTTTATGTTGCGCCGATCCTACCTACTCTACGGCTTTACGCTATTCACTTTATTTTTATCCGTTACCGCCTGTGCTCACGGAGACCGAGATGATCAGCGCTATAAAAAAGACGATAAAAATACCAGCATTCAACTAGGACCTCGTCCGTTTTATCTCATCAACGATATGGACGAAAGTCCAATCAAGAAAAAACTGCAAAGCTGCATCAACAAACCGGTGAAAAAAACCAACTTCTCTATTGGGCACCGCGGTGCACCGCTGCAATTTCCCGAGCACACCAAAGAATCTTACGAAGCCGCCGCGAAAATGGGCGCAGGTATTGTGGAGTGCGATGTCACCTTCACCAAAGACAAACAATTGGTATGCCGTCACTCACAGTGTGATCTGCACACCACCACCAATATTCTCGCTACACCGCTGGCCAGCAAGTGCAGCCAAAACTTTGCTCCGTTTGATCCGGTGAGCGGCAAAGCGGCCAGCGCGAATTGCTGCACCAGCGATATCACGCTCGCCGAATTTAAAACCCTGCAAGGCAAAATGGATGCATTTAATCCCAAGGCCACCACGGTGAATGAATATCTGGCTGGCACCGCCAACTGGCGCACGGATTTATACGCAAGCAAAGGCACGCTGCTAACTCACGCCGAAAGTATTCAGTTGTTTAAAAAACTCAATGTAAAAATGACACCGGAATTAAAATCTGCCAGCGTACCCATGCCCTTTGACGGCACCTACCCCCAAGCAATGTATGCACAACAAATGATTAATGAATACAAAGCCGCCGGTATTAAAGCGCGCGATGTCTGGCCGCAATCATTTGATATTCAAGACATTCGCTACTGGATCAAAAACGAACCGGAATTTGGCAAACAAGCCGTGTATCTGGACGATGCCAACACCATCGCCGATTTGCCAACTGCCGCTGAATTGCAAATGTATGCAGATGAAGGTTTCAACATTGTTGCCCCACCGATTTGGGTGCTGCTGGCGCTGGACAACAATAATAAAATTGTTCCCTCTGAATACGCTCGCAACGCCAAAAAAGCCGGATTAAAAATAATTACTTGGTCATTTGAACGCTCAGGCCCACTCAAAAATGGCGGCGGCTGGTACTATCAAACCATCAACCCCGCCATTAATAAGGATGGCGACATGATGGACGCACTGCATGTATTAGCCAAAGACGTTGGCGTAGTAGGCATTTTTTCTGACTGGCCAGCAAGCGTGAGTTATTACGCGAGCTGCATGAATTTGAAATAATAACAAATGATAAAAATAAAAAACCCCGCTCATCGCCGATGAGCGGGGCTTTTAAATAGTGAAAAAATTATAAAAATCGCTTTCCTAAATCATTCTACTACTCTTGCAACAAACTCTCTAAACAATGCTCCTGAATACCATAAAAGGCTTTAATCGCAGCGATTTGCTGCAATACATCGCTGTTGTCGCGCGCTGTTTTGCGCTTTTGGGCGAGGATCATTTTGTTTTTGCTGGTGTGTTCGAGAGAGATAAATTCAAATACCTTGGTGTCGTAGCCGTGAGCTTCCAACAGCAGGGCACGCAAACCGTCGGTAATCATCTCGGCCTCTTGGCCTAAATGGATGCCGTGTTGTAACAGCGGCGCAAGCAGCGCTGGGCTTTGCAGTTGCGGGCGAATTTGTTTGTGGCAACAGGGCGAGCACATAATAATCTCGGCGCCGGTGCGAATCCCCATATTCAGTGCGTAGTCAGTGGCTACGTCACAGGCGTGTAGCGCAATCATAATGTTGATGTTCTGCGCGGAGAAATGTTGCACATCGCCCTGCTCAAATTTAATGCCGGTGAGCGATAATTTTTGCGCCGTTTGATTGCATAAATCCACCAACCCCTGACGCAACTCCACACCGGTCACTTGCGTATTCACCCCAAGGTTTGCGCTCAAATAATCGTGTACCGCAAAGGTCAAATAGGCTTTACCTGAACCAAAATCGGCGATATGCAATTCATTGTGTTTATCCAAACCGGTTTGCTGAATCGCGATGGACAAGACCTCAATAAATTTATTAATTTGTTTCCACTTGCGCGACATGGCCGGAATAATTTGGCCATTGGCATCGGTAATGCCCAGCTCGCGCAAATAGGGGCGATCCTGCTCTACATAACGCAGCTTGGTGCGATTATGCGCCTGTTCAACTTGAGATGATTTTTTATCGCCCGCAGCCGGTGAGTTTTTATTGCGATTTTTATTAATCAGCACCTTGCCTTTTTTGCTAAAACTCAACTGGATCTCCCAGTCATCGGTGATCATATGAGCGTTGTGAAAATCACTGCCCAGTATCTGTTGCAATAGCGCCAGCGCATCTTCAAGCGTGAAATTTTTGGTCACATGATTAGTGCGATATTCGTATAAAAACGATAAGAGTTTTTGCTCTTTAATCTGCACCGGGCGAATGGAAATGCGATTTAATTCCGCTTCGCTGCCCTTGTATTTGGATAACACTAAGCGCTGCAGTGCATCGGCATTAAATGCCTGTTGGCATTCAGTATAAAAATTTTCTAGATCACTATTGGGCAGATCACTCGTCATAAACACACTCTTAATTCACTCACATAGATCGGTCAACGCCGATTTTGCCGTCGGAAACTCAAATTGAAATCCGGCACTGAGCAAATTATGCGGGATAACCCGCTGCCCTTCCAATAATAAATCGGCCTGCTCACCTAATAGCCCGCCCATCACAAACGCAGGAGTGGGTATCACACAGGGGCGATGTAACGCCGATGCTGCTTGCCGACTAAATTCAAACTGCCTGATCGCCTCGGGCGCGGTGAAATTATAAATACCACCGCGCGTTTGCGGCACCACCGCCGCAGCTAAATGCATGCGACATAAATGCGCAATGCCACGCAACAAATCATGTACATGAATCCACGACAGCCACTGCTGGCCGCTGCCCAATTTTCCACCGACACCTAATTTGATCGGCAAGAGCATCATCGGCAGTGCGCCTTGCTGCCCAAACACCACACCAAAACGCAGAATATCAACCGTCACACCATAATCCCGTGCGCGCACAGCTTCGGCTTCCCATTCTTGGCAGAGTTGCGACATAAAAATCGCTTGCGGTGCGCTGGTTTCGCGCAGTTTTGTATCATCACCCTGCGACTGAATACCGTAATAACCAATCGCAGAGGCAGATAAGAGCAACTGCGGCTTGTGCTCTGCCTGCGCAATCCAATCCACCACCGATTGCGTTAAGGCGATACGACTTTCACGCAATATTTTTTTTCGCGCCGCGCTCCAGCGCCAACCTAAAATGCGCGCACCAGCTAAATTCACCACAACATTTAGCGGGAAATCGGCGGGCAATTCTTGCATCGCAGCGATGCTTTTTACTTTGCCATCAAACAATTTATTCGCCACGGCGGGGCGACGCGTTAATACCACCACTTGATGACCATCGGCGAGCAGTGCACGCACCAACAACTGGCCGATAAAACCGGTAGCTCCAGTTACTAATACACACTGACTGGAATCACTAAAATGCAGTGCTGATGACTGAGCTTTGCTGGTCATAAGTATCTCCCGTTATTCCAAAAATCGTTTTTGATAACCTTCGGGTGGTAATGCGCAATGATCGTAACGGCCAAATAATCGATACCTATTGCGCGCAATAAAATTGTAGCCACCATCGCGCAGGCGCTTGGGCAGCCAACGCATTAGTGCCAGTATCGACCAGGGCAAAGGCATGGCCGCCAGAATGGCGATAATTGCATCGCTTCGCGTCAGGCAGGTACCATTGTGAATCAGTAACAGCGTGTCGAATTGATCCAAAGGAAAATTATAATGCGCTAACAACGCCTGCCCCTGCGGCGATTGCACCGAGCAGAGCTTAAACCGCTGGTACTTATCAAAACGTAAAATGAAACGACTCCAGTGATTGCATAGCTTGCAAACTGAATCGAATAAAATAATTCGGTCTTGCGGATCTATTGCAGGCAGTTGCAGATTAGTCATCATCACCTCTTGAATTTATCGACCGACACCTCGATCAATCAACGCCAGCCAAATCGCCGCAGGCACTATTGCCACAATCGCCCCCAAATCGACCCACAGATGCGACCACATAGACTGCCGCAAAGAAATATAAATATCCTGCGGCGCCCACCAAAGTATGGCAAAACCCAACACGAACCAAATCAACGAGTCGGCATAGCGATTACCCAGATACACCAGCAACAACATAAACAGCGAAAATGCCTGCAAGGTGGCGCCAAATAATTGGAACCACCAATGCTGTAAACCAATCAGCTGCGATGGCTCAGCCAGCTTAAAGCTGGCGACGGCCTGCTGGTGATAATACGCCAGCCATGGCGATTCAGCCCACCACGTCATCACAATGGCAGCGATCAGATGCCCCAGCGCTACCAGATACAACCAGCGCACTAGCCAAACACGTTTATCGGCCCTAACAAATTTCATCTGCTTCTCCCTTGACCAAAATCAAAACATTCTGTAATTTCAGAATATACTGAAAACTAAGGAATTCCCCATGACAGAAAAACTCACCCCAATGATCCAATCCTGCATCCTTCACTTTGGCGAAATGGGTAGCCGTTGGGGGATCAACCGCACAGTCGGGCAGATGTATGCCTTGTTAGTCTTAAGCAAAGAACCTTTGTGTGCCGATGACATGACCGAGGCGTTGGGCATATCCCGCTCCAATGTGAGCATGGGGTTGAAGGAATTAATGTCATGGGAATTAGTGAAACTGCAGCATCGCCAAGGTGAACGCAAAGAGTTTTACACGGCGCCGGGTGATGTGTGGGATATAGCCAAAACCTTAATCGAACAGCGTCGCAAGCGCGAAATGGACCCGACCTTAACCACACTGCGCAACTTGTTGATTGAAACACCAGCTAATGCTGAAGAGGAATACGCGCAACAGCGCATGCGCGAAATGCACGAACTGATCGAAATGCTCACCCTCTGGACGCAAGAAATTCAGCGGTTGGATTCCGCCCAGCTCGGCAAATTACTCAAACTCGGCAACAGTATCGGCAAAGTATTGGATATGAAAGACCGCCTGCTCGGCGGAAAAAAAGATTCTGCGAAATAATCTTCTATCGAGGTAAATCATGCTCGACCCTAGTGTAATCGACACCCTCATTCTCTCACGCATCCAATTTGCGGCGAATATTTCGTTTCATATTTTATTTCCCACCATTTCCATCGCACTCTGCTGGTTTTTATTTTATTTCAAAATACGTTACAACCGCAGCGGTGATGAAGTTTGGATGCGCGCTTATCGCTTTTGGGTAAAAGTATTTGCACTGACATTTGCGCTGGGCGTGGTGAGCGGCATCACCATGAGCTTTCAGTTCGGCACCAATTGGCCGGGCTATATGGAAACTGTTGGTAATATAGCCGGGCCGTTACTAGGTTATGAAGTGTTGACCGCGTTTTTTCTGGAGGCAACTTTTTTAGGCATTATGTTGTTCGGGATAAACAAGGTGTCTAATCGCATTCACACATTTGCAACTTTCTTAGTTGCTTTTGGCACCAGCATGTCTGCGTTTTGGATTATCGCACTTAATTCCTGGATGCAAACCCCAACTGGTTTTGAGATGCGCCAAGTCGGCGACACCATGAAAGCCTTTCCATTGGATTGGTGGGCGATTATTTTTAACCCATCAATGCCTTATCGTTTAGCGCACATGTTGATGGCTTCTGGATTAACCGCTGCATTTTTAATTGCGGGAATATCCGCCTATCGCCTGTTAAAAGGCGACCACAAACCCGCACCACGCCTTGCACTTAAAACGGGTGCTATAGCGGCAGCCTTACTAATTCCTCTGCAAATATTTTTGGGGGATATGCACGGCCTGAATACTCTGCACCATCAACCTGCAAAAATTGCGGCGATGGAAGCGGTTTGGCAAACCGAAAAAAATGTTCCGCTCGTATTGTTTGCAATACCGGACAAAGAAACACAAAGCAATAATTATGCGATCGAAATTCCCAACATGGCGAGCATTATTTTAACCCACACCACCGATGGCGAATTGAAGGGTTTAAACGAATTCCCAGACGCACATCCACCGGTTGCGCCGTTATTTTTTGGCTTCCGAATCATGGTAGGAATGGGCATGCTCATGCTGTTAGTGTCATGGGTAGGTTGCTTGCAAATTTATCGCCGCAATGAAATATCGCCGCTGATGCTAAAGGTATTTGTAGGCATGACCTTCTCCGGTTGGATCGCCACACTCGCAGGCTGGTATGTCACTGAAATTGGCCGTCAACCCTGGCTGGTAACCGGCGTCTTAAAAACAGCCGATGCAGTAACTAGTACGCCCGCCAGCAATGTCGGCACATCGCTAGCGATCTATTTAACCCTCTACGTGGTATTGCTGATCGCCTATATTCGCACCTTATTTGTGATGGCGAGAAAATCAGTTCTAGTAGATCGCCCGGAAGAAATCGATACGCTACAAGAAAAACTCGTCGAAGAAAATTTGTGAGGAACAAATCATGACCGATATCAGCACCTTATCCGGCGAAGCATTTTGGTTGCCTGTTATTTTTATTGGCTTGATGGGACTTGCATTCTTTATTTATGCCATTCTCGATGGTTATGATTTAGGCGTGGGAATTTTATTGCCAAAAGATTCTGAAGAACAGCGTGACACCATGATCGCCAGCATCGGCCCTTTTTGGGATGCCAATGAAACCTGGCTGGTGTTAGGCATCGGCATTTTATTAATCGCCTTTCCGCTCGCCCACAGCATGATTTTATTAAATTTATATCTGCCAGTTACATTAATGCTTGCAGGCTTGATTTTGCGCGGGGTTGCCTTCGATTTTCGTGCGAAGGCGCCAGAAGATCACAAAACGTTATGGGACCGTGCATTTCAAGCAGGCTCATTGCTTGCGACACTTTCACAAGGTTATATGCTCGGCCTGTTTGTCATGGGGTTTGAAGATACAGTAGCAGCACACCTATTTGCCGCACTCAGCGCAATTTGTGTCACCGCAGGTTATACCTTTATCGGTGCCGCTTGGTTGATCATGAAAACCGAAGGAGATTTACAACAGCGCGCAGTGTGGTGGGCACGGCGCTGTGCATGGTTAATGGCGTTGGGAATTATCGCTGTATCTGTAGTAAACCCTTTAGTCAGCGGCGCCATTTTTGATAAATGGTTTGGCTCGCCGCTAATCATAATTTTATGGGTTATCCCAGTCTTTTGCTTTGTATTGTTTTTTATTGTAGACCGTTACTTAAGACGCGCGCCTTATACCAACGACTTTGGTTGCTGGATTCCGTTTACATCTGCCGCGATGATTTTCCTGTTAAGTTTTATCGGCTTAGCCTACAGTTTTTATCCTTATGTAGTGCCAAACAAATTGGATATCTGGCAAGCCGCCAGTGCACCGGAATCATTAATGTTTATTTTGTACGGTGTAATTGTGGTACTGCCGACCATTCTCGGCTACACCTTTTTTTCTTACAAAGTCTTTCACGGCAAAGCGACGCAGTTGAAATACTACTAAACAGTAGTATTTCATCCACAAACTAATCAATTTAAAACATTAAAAAGGAAACGCAATAGCTCGACCAAGCCCGGTTGTTGGCATAAATCCTATACAAAATATTTGTGTCACCAGATAAATAGGGACGCCCCATTTAAAAACAGAATGCACTGCGTTGAATCTCAAACGGTCTATTACCACTGGCGTTAGCCATAATATATAAGTCGTCAATAAAGTTAACAGCGTACCATCAATAGGGATAACACCAATAAATGCAATGCGAGTGATGGAAGCAGGAATCATGGTTAATGTCGCCATCAGCATAAAGCGCTTATGCAGGTGCAATTGTTTGCGGTAAAAAAATCCCAAGCTGCACAAAATAATGAAAGCGATAAACGTGTGCAGAACACCCCAGATCAAACTAATTCTTGAATACAAAAACCCTGCATCCCAATTTGGATTATAGGCACTCATTGCCCCATAAAGTATTTGTGAGCCACTAATAATTAACGCAGCAAGTAAAACCAAACTGCAGTAGCCTAACTGTTTATGAACTGCAGTTTTCTTGAGCACTACCAAATTTGACTGAATGGCAAATACGACAAACCAAGCTAAATACACGACGCCATGCACGACAAAAGAAGTCGGTACATTCGCTGGAGCAGTGGAAAGTTTAAAATAATGTGGAAGCATTGTTATAAAAATAACCACCAGCAATAGCAGAGAAAAATTCCCATAAATCGGTTGCGCCGTAAATGGATTTTTTTTGGCTTTGTTGGGGTTGGAGGAAGAAGCAGCGAGTAAAGAGTCCATGTTGTTATCCTTTTTGGTTAAATGCCAACCAAAATTAGCATCACAAAAAAGCACGCGATATAACAACACCGTAAAAAATAATCCTTCAGCAGTCAAATTTATAAGTAAGGCTTATTTTTGCCGCGTAATAACCTGAATACGCACCGTGCGGGTTGCCAAATGCACTTCGCGTAGAAAGTATGCGAGACCCACAACCAAGCTTATGGTTGATACGGTAAACAAAAAACTAATCACCCATTTAAATTCCACTTGCAACATTACCTGTAAAAATATGACCGCCACAACGGTACACACAAACAACGCAGAACAAGTACAGGCAGTAATGGCCAAACTCGCATAACGGCGGCGCCGCTCAAGACGACTCAATTCTTTTTGAAATAGTTCGGGATTTTCTTCAAAATGCGGCGGCAACTCCTGCTCAGTAAGCATCCGCCCGCGATCAATAATCCGCGCGAGACGCCCAGCCATTACATTCAACAAACCGGCAATCCCGGTAAGCAAAAATACCGGCGCAAGCGCGAGCTGGATGGCGTGCGCCACATCGCCAAAATTCATTACCACATCAACCATTAAACTCACCTATTGAACTTATAAAATTTTTACAAGCTTCAGAAAAAATTCATTAATTAGACACACTACAAATCGAAATCATCAGCATCGCCTTTAAACGGTTTGCTTATCGCCCTAAGAAAAATAGAAATAGCCCTGAACGGAATATCAACGATAAAATTCAATATATCGAACACTACCGATCATGTGTTAACGCATAACGTTGCGAAAAACTATCTGGCTTGTTGTTTTTTAAGCTCTACGCCATTGAGTGAAAGCCAATTAAATTTCCCTCAGTGTCACGTGCTAAGGCGCAGAACCCGTGCTCACCAATAGATGTTTTTTCTTGGAATAAGCTGCCGCCAAATTTTTCAGCTCTAGCTGCTTGTGTGGCACAGTCATCACAGCCAAAATAGACTAATGTTCCGCTGCCACCAGGCTCAAAACCTTCCATTTTAACAAGCATACCCCCAGCACCATAACTGCTCATGGGCGCGTCTTTGTCCATTGGGAATGCCCACATTTCCATGTCCATTTCTGGAATTGGTGATTGAATTTGTTCAAGCGTAATATCAAATAGATTTTCGTAAAACGCTTTCGCTCTTTCAATGTCATGAACATAAATTTCGAAGTGAACAACCGGATTGCCTTTCATTTTTACTCTCCTATTGGTGGATTTTAATGAGCCTAACGTTCGGTTCAGCCGCAGCTTGTAAGCGGCACATACGATAAACTTCGCGCAGCGATTCGCTAAATGCGCTGCTTACAAACTGTCGAGTGTAGCGAAGCGCTGAGCGACTTGTTAAAATTAATCTATATTGAATTTTACTACAGCTTTAAACAGCGAGTCCGAAGCTGCATATTCTTCACCCTCTGGATGCTCCATGTTTCCTTCAAGAACTACCTTTTCTAATTTTCTAATTCGACTTTCAATATGAACTAAGACATCACATAGACACGCACTATACTCTCCTGCATCAAGGAATATTCTTCCCGTCGGAATCTCAAACGATTCCTCCTTTGGGTATTGAATTTCTAATTTATTATTTCTTAATGTTCCTGGAACAATTGCGCAAACTAGCCCTTCACAGGAATCTGCATTTGTTATAGTAATCCAAGAAAGGCTACCTAATGCTGCATTTCGATTTGAAACTACGTAATCTATTCTTTGAGCAAGGTGGTCAGTAACATTTCTTAAATCTCTTATAGATTGCAGTTCCAGTTCCAGCTCTTTGTCTTTTGAGTTTTTACTTTTAGTTAATTGCCAGAGGCTTTTAAAACGATCAACTGAGTCTACAAAAGCCCAAGCATCTAAAAATGCCGCTGTTATATGAGCATCAAATTCGTCTCGCGATAACTCATTAAGAGCTAAAACAGTTAAGGTTTCTCTGAGCCTCAGGTAAGCTAAGTTTGCTATTTGAGCGGAATGACGAATCCCGTCAAATATCATAGCCTGCTTCCTATCTGTTCGAGCGGAAAGCTTTTTTAGTGGTGAATCCACTGAAATCATTTTCGAAGCTTCCTTTTAACGTTGCGTTCACCTGCGGATTGTAAGTAGCGCGTTGCGATAAACTTCGCGCAGCGATATTGCAAAAGCGCCACTTACAATGCGTCAGGTGCAACGCTTTGTTACATTATATTATTTAGATATGCTAATTGACTGATTTGAATAACCACTGCCGCCACTTTGCATGCTCTTGCATAAAGGAGAGCCTGAAACTAAATATAGCCTTTTAGTACTGATAATCGGTAGATTGTCATAATTTGCGGGCGATGGCTTAAATTCATAAATTGGTGATAAGCCAAATCCTAATGCCCAATTCGCAGCCTCAAAGTTCACGTCTCTAGAGCGCCCCACTATTTGTTGGTCATATTGCTTTCCTGTGGAGTCAATAGTGAACTTAACGTCGATGTAAGAGTTCTCATAATTTTCAGGAGCTGAAAGATATACCGCCCTACAGCCCATTCCTGGGCCTGAAAATGTTTTTATGTCTTTTTCAGTGATGGGTCTTTTTGGCGTCCAATAATTTGAAACTTTTGCGTACTCTATAGTGATAGGAGGAACTTTATAGTTCGGGCCAGAAGCACAACCAGTAACCAGCAATGATATAAAAACAAGATTCCAACAATTTTTCATAATTTCTCCATGAGAATGTAACAGTTTATTAACTTGCATCAACTATATAACCCACAGAATGTTATTCCAACTAATTTGGTGTAGTGCTGTATAACTCCAAAAAGTGGACAGACCCTCAATCGATTTGGTTCGTGCTAAATCAAGGGGGTGACTATCACTCCGAATTAATTATGGAGTTATACGGCACAAACAATCGCAATTAGTTGACGCGCTCATTTGGCTCACTGTCCGCTTTGGCACACTACCGGCCTTCAACTAACACATCACAAACCCAATTTATTATCGGAAAAATTATTTATTTTCCACTACGAGCAGAAACGAGCGAGGGTGATAGGGGTGGGGGAATAACAATGCTTTATCAATCCATCATCCATAGCAGCCTGACCGTGTTTCCAAACTTCCGTAGCGCGATTCCTTCGGCTGCTGGTACTGCTGTGGTCATTCCTATGACGGGCACCGCATAAGGTATGCGGTTTTATGTGTGGAATCATATTACAGATTATTACGGGGTGCGCAATATAGCTGTGGTGGAGGTACCGGGTATTGCGTAGTGGTTATGTAAATAAAGCTAAATAATTTGTATGCAATCAGCTATAAGTACATTCCGGGTTTAGCACAATCGAACCGGAACAATTCATTCAAGGGAAAATCCATGCGCTTAAAAGCCCTCGCTAGCCTACCCTTATTCGCGTTACTCACTAGCTGTTATTACCTTCAGAGCACCTCCATACCAATAAAAACAATCCACTACACACAAAGTGCTGAACAAGCGGATAAAAGTGCACGGCAATTGATGGTGTTGTTGCCAGGCATTGGCGATAGAGCGGGTGTATTTGATAAGAATGGTGTGATTGATGCGATTCACACAGACAATCCAAATATGGATGTCATTGCGGTAGATGCGCATTTTAAGTATTACGAGGCGCGCTCCATCATCGATCGATTACGCCAAGATATTATTAAGCCCGCACTGGATGCAGGGTACGGTGCAATTTATTTAGGTGGGACTTCACTGGGCGGGTTTGGCTCACTGCTTTATTTAAAGCAGCACCCCAACGACATTGACAAAATATTTATTCTTGCACCCTACCTCGGCGATGAGCAGGACTACAATTATTTGCTTGAAAACACAGCGGCACCACAAGTGCCACGCGATGTTAATCTGTGGCCCTGGTTGACACAACTGCCAGGCGAAACAAAAAATAAAATTTATCTCGCCTATGGCATCAATGATAAGTTCGCCATTCCCAATGGGTTGTTGGCAAAACAACTACCGCCAGAGCACACAGTGACGCAGGCAGGCAAGCACAATTGGAAAACCTGGGCACAATTATGGCCGCGCCTGCTGGAAAAGCCGAAGATGTTGGCTGATTAAAATTACTGATACACCAGTGCGAACTAGTCGCACTGGTGTTAGCTAAAACCAAAAAGAAAAGTACAAGCGAATCACATCAGCCTGCAAACTATAGAGTGGTTCTTCACCTGCGGCGTAGTCGGTGGGGGATACGCGGGCATCGCGGAAATCGTCGTAATCAATATTAAATTTATCCCAATAAAGATTCGCGGTGCTTTTTTCAAACCAGGGAATAAATCCTGCCGGAATTTTGTAGGTCACACCCAAGCCAAACGTGGTCGATGAAAAAGGGCTCAACTCTTTATCGCGCGCTAAAAAGTTTTGTGCATCGCGGTAGGGAAATAAATCAGCGTAAAAATCCGCTGCGGTTTGTTGATAGACGCGGTATTTCACTTCAAATAACCATTGATCGCGATAGGGATGCAAATAGCGCAATTCAATATTATCTGCCTCAATGCCCCAGCTATCGGAAAACTGCCGCGCCTCTATGCGCACCGATGCGCGGTAGGGCAAATAGTAAATTGCACGCAGACCTATCGCATCGCTATTGCGTGTGTGGGGGTAGAGTTCCGATTGATATAAATAACCGCCAGCACCGCTCAAATAGCGCACCGAACGATAAGGGTTATTCAAACAACTTTGCTCTTGTGTAAGGTTTAAACACTGGTCGCTAACGCTGTCAAAACTGAGCGATGCCAATAAATTTTTAGTGACGATTTGTGATGCGTTGATACTGTACTTGCGCCGCTGCAAGGTGCGCTCGTAAGTCGGGTCAGTATTTTGGCCGACAATATCTTCACCAAAACTCACTCCAAAACCCAGCGTAGTGAGATCACCAAAAAAACTTTGATCTATACCAAAGCTATAGGTAGATGAATCGTAATCGTTTTCTTTACTGCTGGTATAACCAAGACTGATGGTAGAGCGGTCAACCATATATTGGCCGGTAAAACCCGTCTCTTTACGTTCCTCACTGTAAGGGCTGGCCGTTGCCTCCACATCGATCGAAGCGCTGCTCACCATATCGACATAATAATTAGCAGAAACCGATACCGAAGTGCCTATGTTTTTGCGCACTAAAATAGAAGGGCCATCAATTTGCGCACCGCCGCCATCGTAACCGTGATAGAGCAGATCGATGCGCTCATCGGGTAATACGGCTGCGTGCAAAACACTTGCAGCAAACGCCATCCAAACAATAAATAAACGGTTAATTACAGCCACAGCCACCTCCCGATGCGCCGTCGCCACCGCGTGCTGCTTCGCGCGCGTCGTACACGTGATGCAGATAGGAATCTGCCGCAGGATCGCGCCCGAAGCTCATGATTTCGTCGGCGATTTTTTGCCGTTCATAGGGCTTCACCCAAGGTTTGATTTGGCTACAGGCAGCCACACTAAACAGCAGTGCAATTAACAGCAGACGGCGCAGAATCATTCTTTAATCAGCTCGCGAATTTGTGCGCGGTATTTGTCTTCATCGCCCGCTTTGTAACCGCGATTGACATAGCGAATCAGGCCTTTTTTATCAATCACCACAGTGGTGGGCATCGCATCCACATTGTATAAACTGCTCGCTTTGCTTTCGGTATCGTACAAAATGGGGAAGGTCACCCCCAATTCTTTTATCAATTTTTTCGCATCGGTATTGTCTTCTTCTACGTTCACACCATAGAGCACAAAACCGGCGGCGCTGTAGCGCTTGGACATATCATCGAGCAGCGGCATTTCTTTGCGGCAGGGGCCACACCAGGAAGCCCAGAAATTTAACATCACTACCTGCCCGCGCTGTTCGGCTAAACGCACGTTTTCGCCAGTGCTGCTTTGCAGGGTGAAATCAGGTGCAGTATCTGCACAGGCATTGAGCGACAACATCGCGCCAAGAAGAAATGTGCCGATAATACCCAACGATGGAAAATATTTTTTATTGCTCATAACTAAAACCCGTGGAAAGTATTCAAAAGGATTCACTAGAAAAACAGCGATAGACCAAAACGCGATTCCAGATTGGTAATGGTTTTGCTTTCGCCAAATAATTCATGCTTAAAGCTGTGGCCGCGCATACTTAAATCCAGTGCCAGCCAGTCAGTGGCGTAAAAACGCAAACCGGCACCTATGTTGGTAGTGAAATAATCCTTCGCAGCAAAATCGGTATTGCCTGCGCCTGCCAAAATATAAAAGTGATTATTGAAGGTCCATTTGTCAGAAATAAACACCTGACCATGCAAAAAATTGTAGCCCAGGGAAATATTGTAGTAATTCAAATCCCGCTCATCATCGGTGAGCAGCTCTACGCCACCACTCAACAATTCATAACTGGTTTTTTCTGTTTGGCTGATGCCGTAGGCGGCTTCGACAAAAAAATCTTCGGTTATGTGATAGGCGAAGGTAATGCCGACCACTTCATTGGTGCCAAAATCTTCGATGCTGAGCATGCCGTAGAAAGCGCCCATTTCAAAATTTTCGCTGTCCAGATCATCTTCTTTTATAGTGCGCCGTTTGATGTCAGGCGTAATGATTTGCTCCAGCTCATCATCGTCGCTGGTGTCATCGCCCTGTGCGTAAACGCTGCTGCCAATGCCAGCCAATACCAGCACGCAGGCGCTTAGAAAAATACGTTGAATCCAACTTTCCATTCATTGACCTCGTCGTTGGTATTGCGGCTGGTGAGTATGTAGTGATTGGTGTATTCCACCCGCAGAAAAAAGCGGCCAGTGATATGCACGTAAGTGCCCACACTAGCCTGCAATAAATTGTCTTCGCGATCTTCCGTTTGCACCAGCGTTGAACTGGGGAAGGTTTTAATGGTTCCGCCGCCAACGCTGAAAAATGGCGAGGCGCGCAGATCGGGAAATGGCTGAAATAAAATGCCACCGGCAATAATTTGGCTATCGGAAAATTGGCCGGTATTTTCGGCATAACGCAATTCGGCGGATAAGTTCTGGGTGAAGCGATAACCCAAATTCATAGTGAGACTATCGGCACCGGCAAAATCGCCGTAGGCAGCACCTAACTCAAAGCGATCAACCAAATAATCTGCCTGCTGAGTGTCGGGAAATTCCGGCTTGCTGCCATCGAGCGCTAGGGTGAATTGCATATCGTCGCGCCTGATCCAACCGGTAATGCCGCGTTTGGTTTTAATTTTGATCCACTCGGTGCGGCTTTTTAACAGGGTGATGATTTCTTCGCGCTCAACCACATGAAAAATGGGGTAGCCGCGCCCCGGGCCGGAGTAGACGT
>CAXAVL010000029.1:0-27590 GCA_963971905.1 uncultured Cellvibrio sp. | reverse complement strand
GTCACCACACTGAATTTAGGTATTGGTTTGCTGGATCCCATTGGCGATCAACAGATATCCAGCTATCAACAGTTGTTACAGCAGCTCAGCCAGAGTTTTTTAACCTGCCTTGCGGATCGGCGAGATCACTGAGGCATAGAACGGTTTGCGCATACTTACATCGCGCGCTTCCAGAGCATCCAGCTGGCGCTTGTTTAGCTCCATCACAAATGAATCATAGTAGCGGCCTATATCTCTATCGGCTGATGCGCCTGCCTCCCGCAACAGTGTCAACATCCCCTCTTGCGTGGCCATGCGGTGACGCATTCCGGTTTTGTGATAAACACAGCTCGCGAGTTGTTGCATGCGAAAAATTGCGGTTTGGGAAAAAATTAGGGTGTCCATTGACATCCTCCAGTGCGTTAAAGAGCTGTTGAGCGAAATTGTTTAAAGATGCTGGCGGTAAATCAGCCTCTTAATTCGATTCTAGGTTAAAAAATAAACGCGGCGAGGGACTCTGGCGCCAAGTCAAAGCAAATTGCAAATTTGTGACTAGTACAAAAAAAGAGCCCCGCAGTGACCAAACAAAAAGTTATAAGGTCAAGTGCAGGGCTAATACACGAGGAGAAAATAAGGGAGATAGTCCAATCAAAACAACAGCTTAAAGAAAGCTCACTGAAGCGGAGACTAACCGCTTCAGCTACAACTTAAAGGGCGAATTCTTGCGCAATCTTGGCTTCCAGTTGCTGCTCGAGTTTGCTGTTAGCTTTCTCGTTCAGTATTTCGGTCTTGTTTGCCAATTCTTCCGTAATGCGTGCTTCTACATCTTCCTGGGTTTCAACCCAAACTGTCTTAACGCCAACATCGGCGACAGCCAGGGTCAATTCGGTATGAGTAGCCTCATCAGCAAATGCGCCGGTGGCGGTCAGTATCAGGGTTGCAAATATCAGTGCGGTCTTTTTCATCGTGGGTTCCTCCGATGGTTTTTAAATCCAGTTGCCTTTTGAGCAACCTTTTTTGTCTTGGGTTAGGTTTACTAGGTACCAAATCAACTTGGGTAGGTTTAATCTGTTACCTTATGTAACGCATGGTAACAGAGTTTTTTAATTTGCCTAGCCCCCAGTACACTTTTTAACTATTTAAATTAGTTAAATGTGAATAAATACCGAAGCTTAGCGGCAAAAGGTGATTTTTATTCGAGATATGGCGCCTGGTAACACATTCTGTCGCCGGTAACACTTTTGGCTTCAATGAGCGATGTATCGTTACTCATCTTGCTGAGGAATCAGGGTTGCGGCTCGGTGAAGATGTCTTTGGTGTATCCTTTGGCCATCAAAAACCGCCTTAATTGCAGATGTTTACCTATGACCCAGACTCAAACTGCCGCACCTTTAGTGCTTGTTGACGGATCTTCCTACCTTTATCGCGCCTATCACGCGTTGCCACCATTAACTAACTCCAAGGGGCACCCCACCGGCGCGGTAAAAGGAGTAGTGAATATGATGCGTCGCCTGCTCAAGGATTATCCCCAGAGCCCGATTGCCGTCATCTTTGATGCCAAAGGCAAAACCTTCCGCGATGAAATGTTCGCCGAGTACAAAGCCAATCGCCCGCCCATGCCCGATGATTTGCGTCCGCAGGTACAGCCGATTCACGACATAGTGCAGGCCATGGGTTTGCCGCTCTTTGTGATCGACGGTGTGGAGGCGGACGATGTAATTGGTACGCTTGCGCGCCAAGCCACCGAGAAGCAAATGCCGGTGGTTATCTCCACCGGCGATAAAGACATGGCGCAGTTGGTGAATGACCACGTCACGCTGGTTAACACCATGACCGAAACTGTATTGGATATTCCCGGTGTCAATGCAAAATACGGTTTCGGTCCTGAGTTGATGATCGACTACCTCGCGCTCATGGGTGACAAGGTCGATAACATTCCCGGTGTGCCCGGCGTAGGTGAAAAAACCGCGCAGGGTTTAATTCAAGGCATGGGCGGCTTGGATGCGATTTACGCCGATCTGGAAAAAGTGCGCACCCTGTCATTTCGCGGCGCGAAAACTATGCCGGAAAAATTAATCGAACACCGTGAAATGGCCTATTTGTCCTACCGTCTCGCCACCATTAAAGTCGATGTGGAATTGGCGATTGCACCTGAATCCATTCAGCGCGGCGCGCCAGACAATCAGCGCCTGCGCGAATTGTTTGAAGAGTTGGAATTTAAAAATTGGGTAAAAGATTTAGGTGATGACAAAACCGATGCGTCTGCCGCTGCCACATCGGTTGTGAACGACGCGCAACAGGCGGAGCCAGTCTTACCCGCCGCGCCAATTGAAATTCGTTACGACATTATCACCGACAAAAAAATGTTTGCCGATTGGCTGGTCTTATTGCAACAAGCTGCGCAATTTTCGTTTGATACTGAAACCACTGCATTGGAAATTATGGATGCAAAAATTGTCGGTGTGAATTTTGCGATTGAAGCGGGCATTGCCGCCTATGTTCCCTGTGGTCACGACTACATGGGCGCACCGGAACAATTGCCGCTGGAGTGGGTGCTCGAACAATTAAAATCGATTCTGGAAGATGCCAGCAAAATAAAAATTGGCCAAAATTTAAAATACGATCGCAGTGTGCTGCTCAATTACGGTATTGAATTGCGCGGTATTAAATTCGATACCATGCTCGAATCCTATGTGTGGAATTCCATTGGCAGTCGCCACAACATGGATGACCTTGCCAAAAATTACCTGGATTATAAAACCGTCACCTTTGAAGAAATTGCGGGCAAGGGTGTAAAACAACTCAGCTTTAATCAATTAAAAGTGGAAGAGGCAGGGCATTACGCCGCGGAAGATGCCGATATCACTTTGCGCCTGCATCAATATTTTTGGCCGCAGCTGGAGCAGATCCCTTCGTTAAAATCGGTTTTTGATTCAATTGAAATGCCGCTGGTACCGGTGCTCTCGCGCATCGAGCGCAATGGTGCCTTGGTCGATGCAAAATTACTCGGCCAACAAAGTATTGAATTGGGCGAGCGTTTAGTTCAGCTTGAGCGCAAAGCCTATGAGATCGCCGGGCAAGAATTTAATTTAAGTTCGCCTAAACAACTCGGTGTGATTTTATTTGAGCAGCAAAAATTACCCGTGTTGAAAAAAACTCCTACTGGTACACCCTCTACCGCAGAAGAAGTGTTGCAAGAGCTAGCGCTGGATTATCCGCTGCCAAAAGTGCTGATGGAATATCGCGGTCTGGCGAAATTAAAATCAACTTACACCGATAAATTACCGCTGGTAATTAATCCTCGCACTGGCCGCATCCACACCAGTTATCACCAAGCAGTAGCGGCAACTGGGCGCTTATCCTCGCAAGACCCGAACCTGCAAAATATCCCAATTAAAACCGAAGAGGGGCGCCGCATTCGTCAGGCATTTGTTGCACCTGCAGGATATAAATTAGTCGCAGCGGATTATTCGCAAATTGAATTGCGCATTATGGCGCATTTGTCCGATGACGTTGGTTTGCTCAGCGCGTTTGAAAAAGGTTTGGATGTGCACCGCGCTACCGCCGCTGAAGTATTTGGTGTGAGCCTTGATGGCGTTACACCTGAGATGCGCCGCAGCGCTAAAGCCATCAACTTCGGTTTGATTTATGGCATGTCCGCGTTTGGTCTCGCCAAACAATTGCATGTTGGCCGCAATGAAGCGCAGCAATATATTGATCGCTACTTTGAGCGCTATCCCGGTGTGCAGCGCTATATGAATAATATTCGTGCGCTCGCCCATGAGCAGGGTTATGTCGAAACCATTTTTGGCCGGCGTTTATACCTGCCGGAAATCAACGCAAAAAATAAAAATCTACAAATGGGCGCTGAGCGTACGGCGATCAATGCGCCTATGCAAGGTACTGCCGCCGATATTATTAAAACCGCGATGATCAAAGTGCAGGCCTGGCTGGATTCGGCACAGCTCGATGCACAAATCATCATGCAGGTACACGATGAACTGGTGTTGGAAGTGGCCGAGTCACAGTTAGATCAAGTGCGTGAGGGTTTGATCGAGCATATGTCTGCAGCTGCTACACTCAAAGTACCGCTGTTGGTTGAGGCTGGCGTTGGCAACAATTGGGACGAGGCGCATTAGCGGTACACTTGCCGTGTATTTAAGGTCTATTACACGGCTGGCGATTGGTGAGTCTGCAGAGGTTACACAAATGGTCAAGGCAGTGCGGCGCTTCATATTGGCGCTCTTACTATTTGCATCACCTTGGGTGAGCGCGGAGTTTGTGGTGAGTCATCGCTCTCCCTATGCTCCCGGCGACACTCATCACGAGTACAGCACCGCGCTGTTGCGGTTAGCCCTGGAAAAAACGCGCCCTGAATATGGCGATTATCGCTTACAGCCTATGCCGCCGCGCAATTACGCCCGCTCATTAAAAGCGGTGGTGGATAATGCCTATCCCAATTTAGTGGTTGAGACGAGTTATGAACAAGTCTTAACCCATCATGCGCAATTGGACTATATAAATTTCCCCGTAGATTTGGGCGTGTTGGGGTATAGAGTCTGTTTTATTAACCCAAAGTTAAAAGCGGCAGGCGTAAAAATTGAAACATTGGCACAGCTGCAGCAGTACAGTTTTGTTCATGGTGTGGGTTGGGCGGATACTGAAATATTCCGTCACAACGGTTTAAAAGTGCAGGAAATAGAAAACTACGATGGTATTTTTTTGATGATCATCGGCGGGCGGGTCGATTTTTTTTGTCGCGGTGTCAATGAGATCTTGGGGGAGACAGAGCAGTTCAAGCATTTGTCAAAATTAACGATAGATGATCACTTTATGCTGGTTTATCCCCTGCCACGCTTTTTTTACTTTAATAAAGCCAACCAGCTTGCCAAAAAGCGTATTAGCTTGGGGTTGGATAGGGCTTATGCCGATGGTTCGCTGCAGCAGCTGTGGCAGGCTCACCATCGCCCCAGTTTGGACTCGGTCAACTTGGGAGCGCGCAAGGTGATCTATTTGGAAAATCCTTTGGTCAAGGGGCTTGAACTAAAAGTACAGCCTGATTTTCTGTCATTGCTGCAAGCGAAGATGAGCGTAGCAATAAAAAAATAGCTGTTTTTTGGTTTTAGGTGACCTGTAAGTACATGTATTTAAATGATTTTTCCAAATTAACAAAAAATTGTGCAAGTTTTTTAAAAATAGTTTGAACTAATTTGGAAAAGGGTAGGTCTCAGTTATGTGTGTTTTACGATCATGAGCTAACTCCTCCCCTAATGGCTTTTAAGCCAGCTGAGCGAAAAGTATTAATGCTAAGCAAACCCCGATTTTATCGGGGTTTTTTTTGCCTGTCGGTTGGGGAAAGAGTGAGGGCAATTGTGCAAAAATTGTTGCAGTTACAATGCTTTACGATTTTGTTTGAACTTTTTTGGCCTAGCTTGCGTCCTAGTTGCAACTAGTTTGGTGGAGCCTTTCTCTGTTTAGCCTGTTGTTTCTAGTGATGTGTTGTTCTTTGTGACTTAGCCCATCTGGCATCACCCCAAGGGTGCCAGTTTTTATCCGATGATTTAGTTAAATCATCGGATTTTTTTATTGGGGCGGTAATTCTTCTGCAGTCTCAGCTGCTTCTGGTTGTTCGGGCGCTAACCAGGATTGCAATTTCGCTTTGAGTTGGTCAAGCCCGGCGTATTTCAATGCAGAAAAGCATTGGATACTCACTAACTGATCAAGACGAGTTTGTTTAAGCTGTTTTTGTACGGCAAATAATGAATTGTTGGCTTGCATGCGGCTCAGCTTATCGGCTTTGGTTAGCAGTATATGCACTGGCATATTGCCTCTGATCGCCCAGTCGAGCATGGTCGTATCAAATTCCTGTAATGGGTGGCGGATATCCATCAACAGCACTAATCCTTTAAGGCATTGGCGTTTCTGCAAGTATTCCGACAAATCGCGCTGCCATTTTTCTTTTTGATCGCGCGATACCTTGGCATAACCATAGCCGGGTAGATCGACGAGACGCTGGTCTTCGCCAACATTGAAAAAGTTGATCAGCTGGGTGCGACCGGGTGTTTTACTGGTGCGCGCCAGCTTTTGATTGGTTAAAGCATTGATAGCGCTGGATTTACCTGCATTGGAGCGCCCGGCAAAGGCAACTTCATAGCCGGTTTCCGGTGGGCATTCGCGGATGCTGGGGGCGCTTTTGGTAAAATAAGCCTTGGTAAAAACGATATCGGTCAAGATAATAACCCTTCAAAATAGTGTGTTATTAGCGCGTTGGTAATATAATGCCGCCGCTTTTACCAGCCGCCGTGCGCGCCAAAAGCAGGATTCATGCGGAATCAAGTGGAATTAAAAGTGCGATTGTAGCTTGTTGACCTGTCATTAAGCGAACCATCAGCTAAATTCTATACTCAACAGTCGTAGACGCACGCATAACAATCAGATTCATCGATCAATCGGATTAGCCAATGAAACATATCGTAAGAAATGCACTTTTATCGCTCGGATTGGTAACCATTGCACAAGGCGCTATGGCGGCGGGAGATGCTGCCGCTGGTGCGACCAAGGCTGCTGTGTGCGGCGCATGTCACGGTGCTGACGGCAATAGCATGCTGGGAACCTTCCCCAAACTTGCAGGTTTGGGTGAGCGCTACCTATTGAAGCAACTGGTCGATATCCAAGCGTGGGATCTGGAAAAAGATGCGGCCAAAAAAGAGAAGACTGGCCGTGCAATCCCTGAGATGACTGGTCAGCTCGCTAATATGAGCAAGCAGGATCTGGCGGACATAGCGGCACATTATGCTAGCCAAACTACCCAGTTGTCCGGCTCCAAGAAAATTGAAGTGCAAGTAAACTCAGGTATTAAAGTTGATGGCCTGGAGTTGGGTGAGCGCATCTACCGCGCTGGCAATCCAACCACTGGCGTTCCCGCCTGTACCGGTTGTCACGCACCGGATGGCAAAGGCAACATCCCTGCCGGTTTCCCACGCTTGAGTGGCCAACACCCTGAGTATATCGAGAAGCAATTACGCGCATTCCGCGCTGGTGATCGCACTAACGATGGCGATCAAATGATTATGCGTTCGATTGCCGACAAAATGAGCGATGCGGAAATCATTGCATTGGCTAACTACATCGCTGGATTAAATTAATTATTTGATTTTGTTGATGATTGATTAAGATACAAAAAAGGCGACTCTGGTCGCCTTTTTTGTATCTTTGCTTTACAGATCAGGCTGAGCGCAGCAGAATCCGGCTCCAGATTGGGAACTTGGATGACATTTGCGAGACTAATGCCGCAGATATCCGATCGAATGTAGAGTTACACGATTATCTATTCACAATAAAAGTACTGAGGAGCGATGTATGCGTATTTTGGCTGCCCTGATGGGTCTGGTTTTTTCCTTGAGCGCCTGTGCTCAAGAAGCGTCTAGCGAGTATCTGGAAGGTCAGCACTATGTGTTGCTGGAGCAGCCTGTGCGCACGTCCGACCCCAGTAAAATAGAAGTGGCTGAAGTATTTGCCTATTCCTGCCCACATTGTTTTGATTTTGAACCGTTGCTGCAAGCTTGGGAAAAGAAACAACCTAAAGATGTATATCTGTCTCAAACCCATGCAATGTGGAACCCGCAAATGGAGCCTCTGGTACGCGGTTTCTACACCTCAATCGCACTGAAGGTAAAAGAAAAAACCCATATGGATGTATTTAAAGCAATGCATTTGGAGCGTAAACAAATCATTACAGCAGAGCAGTGGGCCGATTTTTTTGCTGTCTATGGTGTGGATAAAGCCAAAGCTTTAAGCACCTTTAACTCATTTGGTGTGACCAGCCAAATCAAACAAGCTGAGGCGCGCGCGCGCGGTTACAAAGTCACCGGTACACCTGAAATGGTGGTTGAAGGCAAATACCGTGTCAGTGCCAGTCTGGCCGGTGGTCATGCGGAAATGTTAAAAGTAGTGGATTTCCTGGTTGCCAAAGCGCGCACTGAGCGCGGTACCAAAGTGCCTGCCCAGTAAACTACTAGACTTTACTTGTTACAAAAGCCCGCACCGGGAAATCGGTGCGGGCTTTTTATTGGCTGTAAGTTAATTGGAGTAGGGTGATATTTTGTGTCGTTGGAAAGGTGAATCGGCATTGACTGGCTATACTCAGGAGTAGTTTTTTCCTTTCCTCTCTCTGATCCGGCAGGTTACAAGCGTGTTATGACAGTCAATTCTGGCGATAAAAACAACTGGCGAGAAAAATATCTCAATGCGTTGGATGAACAAGAGCAATTAGAAAAGCAGTGTGCCGAACAGCAGGAAATGCTGCGTAGCGCCTTAGTGAGAGTGAGTGTTGCCGCCGATGGACAGGATGAAACCCTCGATCAGATTATGGCGAATTTGCGCGAGCAACTGCGTGGCAAAATGAACTCAATAGATTTCAATCGTACGCTGGCACAATTGGAATCGGCTGCTCTGGCATTCGAGAAGCACCGCGAACAAGGGGTGCAGGATGTTCAGCAGGCGCTTGTGGATACCGCCAAGCCTCTGCAAGCTTTCAAGCTATCGCGCAGTGTAAAAAAAGAGCTCAACACTTACCTTGCGCAACTGCCTCAGCGCAGCAAAAAAGTGCGCTTGTACCCGGCACTGCTGCAGCAATTGGCTCGCATTCAACAGCAGGTACTGAGCGAAATTGAACAACCCAAACGTGGTTTGCTTGACAAAATCCTGGGCAGCAAAGCCAGCGCTAAACTAGCTGCACCTGAACAGCCCGAGGATTTGAGCACTCATTTACCTGAGATGCTGCATGAATCTGCGTCAGTGGGAGCCTCTTCTTTTCCAATTCAGGCAGAAACGCGGGGCAATTATTTAACCGACGATTATTCCGCGCAAATTAGCCGCGTGCTCAACCAATTTTTTACCAGTCTTGAAAATGAATCTGTGATTGCAAATAAAGTAGCGGCAATGCGCTTGCGATTAGAGCAGGGCGTCAGTGTTGATAACCTTGTTCCTCTGCTTGATAACGTGCGCGATCTGGTGATGGAAGCTTATCTTGCCGCTAATCGGGCTTTTGTCACCTATTTAAATAACGTAAATCAGGAATTGGCCGAGATTTATATGTTGCTTGGCGGTGCGGTAAAAAATACGCAAGATGAACGAGCCGCATCGCGCAAGCTGCAAGCGGATGTAATGCGTGAAATGAGTGATCTGGAAACGACTGCTGCCAGCGCCACCGATATTAATCAGCTTAAAGATACAGTGAAATCCCAATTGGGTAATATTCGTCAGGTGATCGATCACTATCAACAAACCGATAAAACCCAACAATTGTTGGCGGAGCAATTGCAAACGCTCGGTGCAAAAATAAAAACCATGGAAGTCGAAGCAGAGAATAATCGTACGATTCTGGAAGCCCATCGGCAAAAGGCCCTGCATGATCCGCTCACCGAGTTACCTAACCGTGAGGCCTACAACGAGCGCGCAGCAGCAGAAGTGCAGCGCTGGCAACGCTATGGTCGGCCACTGACAATTGCGATATTCGATATAGATCATTTCAAACGCATTAACGATACCTACGGCCATCAAGCGGGTGATAGAGTGATTAAAGTGATTGGCCGCTCTATTGCAAAACGGTTGCGTGAGGTCGATTTTTTCTGTCGTTACGGCGGTGAAGAATTTGTCGCGTTGATGCCGGAAACGGATAGTGCAACCGCGTTGGAGGTGTTGGAAACTGTTCGCAAAGCAATCGCCAATGCAGCGTTTAATTATAAAGATCAGCCTCTGTCAATTACCTTATCGGTAGGCTTAACCGAATTTAAAGTAAATGACGTATTAGAGATGGCATTTGAACGTGCGGATCAAGCGCTCTATAGTGCAAAATCCTCGGGCAGAAATCGCTGTCAACTAATCTAATGGGAACAGCTGTATGGTCGTTATCCGAATTTTATCCTGTATTTTTCTATTGTTTTCGGTACCTGCGTTATCGGCGCAATTGTTATTAACAGTGACCAATCAACATGGCGAAGTCATTCCCAATGCAGTTGCCGCACTGGTACCAACACAAGCAACTGATTTCACCTCTGTGCCACCTGCGATTATGGATCAGCGCGATAATATGTTTGTGCCAGGTGTATTAGCGATTCGTGTAAATACGCTGGTGCGCTTTCCCAATAGCGACGATGTTCGTCATCATGTCTATTCGTTTTCACCTGCCAAAAAATTTGAACTGCGTTTGTATCACGGCATGACCGCCGAGCCAGTGCTATTTGATCAGCCTGGTACTGTAGTATTGGGCTGTAATATTCACGACTCCATGGTGGCCTACATCTATGTAGTGGAAACGGATTTTTTTGCACTCAGTGATCAGCAGGGAAATATTCAGCTCAACGTGCCAGCGGGAGAGTATCAATTGCAAATATACCATCCTCAAATGCGAGAAAATTTTCCCGCGTCTCGCCTAGTGTTGGGTGATTCGACTAAACAACAATCCATTGTATTAAATAACTTATCGCCGCCTACGGCGACTGAACCTACCGATGAATTTTCCGATTTATTTTAGGCGGGCCAACTAATGCCTCGCTTTAGCTACCTGCTCAAACTACTCGCCTTTTTAATCGGGCTAGTGGTAGTGCTGGAAACTATTTCCTATCTCGCAACTCGTCTGGTTATTAATAAAGCGGTAACCCAAAATGCGCGCACTGAACTGCTTGCGGGAGGTGAGCTATTTACCCGCATTATGCAAAATAAAGTGGAACAATTAGCGCTCTCGGTAAAGGTGCTTACCGACGATTTTGGTTTTAAAGACGCAGTCGCCACACGGGATGAAAAAACCATTGCCTCTGCACTCATTAATCACTCCGCGCGGGTGAAAGCAGATATAGGTGTACTGATTACCAATGATGGGAAATTTATTGCCAGCGATGAAATGTTTGGGTTGCAAATCCTTGATGAATTTAACAGCCTCAAAGAGCAGGCACAAAATCGCGGCCAAGCCTATGACATCATTATTGTAGATGGCCGCACCTACCAATTTGTGATGTTTGCGGTAAAAGCCCCGGTCATTATCGGCCTCGCCGGTATGGGTTTTGAAATTAAACAGGAATTTAGTGCCGAGTTGCAGCGCTTGACGGGCTTGGAAGTGTCTTTTGTGATTCACGACGGGAAACAATTTCATTATTTGAATGGCACACAAGGCGAGCAGCAGCGCGAAAACTTGGTAGAACAATTAGAGGCTACGAAAACCCTGGGCGAGGTATTTGTTTACGATGAAATTATTTCGTTAGCGGTACCTGCAGCGCGGAAAAATAATCATCTGTTGGCTGTATTGCAAGTTCCATTAAGTCAGGTGTTGGCACCCTTCT
Source organism: uncultured Cellvibrio sp. (assembly GCA_963971905.1). Taxonomy (GTDB): domain Bacteria; phylum Pseudomonadota; class Gammaproteobacteria; order Pseudomonadales; family Cellvibrionaceae; genus Cellvibrio. The sequence continues at coordinate 16,275 of CAXAVL010000029.1, read as the reverse complement.
CACGGTTAAATGTACAGTTATTTTTATTGGCACTAGTATTTGCTGCACTAGCGGGTATTGCGGCATTATTTTTGGCGCGCAGTGTGACACGCCCGGTAAGGCTGCTGGCTGATATAGCGCGCAAAATCGCCAGCGGCTTTTATGCGACGCCGATTTCAGTCAATTCCAATGATGAGTTGGGTGATCTCGCCCGCGCATTTATTAGCATGCAAGATGCAATTGGTGAGCGCGAACAACAAGTGCTGTTTCAATCGGAACACGATTCGCTCACGGGCTTACCCAATCGCCTGCGTATCTTCCCCGAGCTAAAAGATGCCATTTCCCGCTCTCGTCCGCTTAAACAATCAGTCTTTCTCTTAGTCATCGATATTAAAAATTTTACCCAGATTAATGATGAATTGAGCCATGAAATTGGCGACGCCGTATTGCGTGAAGTTGGGCAAAAAATTGCCCGTATTCTCACTTATGGTGAAGTATTGCGTTTTGGCAGTGATGAATTTCTGGCGATTTTAATGTCGCCCGCCAGAGAGACCATTGTTGAGTTAACAGAGTTAATTCACTCCGCGTTTAAAAATCCTCTGCTCGTGAGTGGTTTACAGGTCAGTGTCGAGGTCAATATCGGCATAGCGACTTTCCCCGGAGACGCCGATTCCGCCGAGACCTTATTGCGTCGGGCAAATTTAGCGATTAATGAAGGGCGCGGTAGCGAGCAGAGTACTTGTTGGTATCAACAGGGTTGGGATGAAAAACATTTGCGTCGGTTACATTTGTTTCGCGAATTTGAAAGCTCGCTGCGCGATGGCCATATTAGCTTGTACTACCAACCCAAAATTAATTTGGAGCAGCCGAAGATATTGGGGGCGGAAGCGCTGGTGCGCTGGCGCCATCCAGACATGGGATTTGTCAGTCCCGACGAGTTTATTGGGATTATTGAAAGCTCGGGGCAAATTACGATTTTAACTCGCTGGGTATTAAAGACAGCGATAGCGCATTTACGTCGGCTGCTCGATGAGAATTTAGATATTACCTGCTCAGTTAATTTGTCGGCGTTGGATCTGTTAATCGACGATTTGCCAGCCTATGTGGCAGAGCTGCTGCAATCACATAAAGTGCCTGCTGAAAATTTATATTTGGAAATTACTGAAAGCGCGATAATGCGCGAAGCGGATAAATGTTTGCATAATTTGCGGCGTTTGCGCGATTTAGGTATCACGCTATCAATTGATGATTTTGGTACAGGTTATTCATCGCTCTCGCAATTAAAAAAACTGCCCGTGTCAGAACTGAAAATTGACAAATCCTTTATTTTAAATCTGGACACCAGCGCGGATGATCAGCTAATTGTGCGCTCCACGATTGACCTAGGGCACACCCTCGGGTTGAGTGTAACAGCTGAAGGAGTTGAATCAGAGGCAATTAAAACGCTGTTAAAAACCTACGGCTGCGATACCGCACAGGGATATCTCTACAGTAAACCGCTACCGGAAAATGATTTTATCCAATGGGTGCACAGCTATCTCGCGGAGCTTCAATAATGCTCAGAAAAAACACGCTTGTTATTTTGGTGATGGCTTTAGTATTTGCGTTGCAAGCTACTGTGGCCGCAGCGGTAACTGAAACAGATCTCGCCAATGATAGCAAAATCAAACGCAGCCGCTTGCTCGCTACCGGTGGTGCAACAAGTATTGAAGGCGCTGCAGGTGGCGGCATAGTGCCTATGGCAGTGATTGCTGGCTACGGTGCGCAAGAGGAACAAAGTGCAGTGGCGTTTGCCAGCCATGTAGATACAGGCGATTACCAATTAGACGTTATCGGTGGCAGTTGGAGTTGGCGCAATCGGTTAGAGCTATCTATCGCACAACAAAAACTAAGCCATGACTCGCTCACTGCAGCATTAAGTTTGCCAACTGATTCGATTAGTCAGCGTATTATTGCCGCCAAGGTGCGAGTGGCTGGCGATTTAATTTATACCCCTATGCCGCAAATCAGTATTGCTGTGCAGCATAAAAAAAATCTGGATTTTTTAGTGCCGAGCGCAGTGGGAGCAAAAAATGATTCGGGTACAGATCTCAATATCACTGCAACAAAATTAATTCTCGGTGGATTTTTAAATCGCAATCTATTGCTTAATGCCAACATGCGCTACACCAATGCAAACCAAACCGGGTTGGTTGGTTTTGGCGGCGATAAAAATACCCGCAAAGAGTGGCTGCCGGAAGTTTCCGCTGGAGTGTTGCTCAATCGTCACTGGTTAGTTGGCTCTGAGTATCGGCAGAAACCCAATAATTTATCGTTTATTAAAGAAGATGATTGGCACACGGCGTTTGTCGGTTGGTTTCCTAATAAGCGTATCGCACTGGTAGCAGCCTATGTCGATTTAGGTGAGGTAGCGACATTTAAAAATCAGACTGGTTGGTACCTATCGTTGCAGGGGAGTTTTTAACAATGAATTTGCGCATTAGAAAGATATTCGTCGGCATTGTGTTGTGTGTGTGTTTTTCTGCCTGTGCCAATCTATCTAAACAGCATTCGCTCTATGATGCGCTTGGGCAATATGAAGGTATTAACAAAATTACCCATCAATTAATTTTGAATATCGCCAAAGATGAACGGGTTAAACATCGCTATAAAGGCGTGAACATGAGCAAGTTTAAAAAAGGCATGTCGGATTATGTTTGTGCCGTGGTTGAGGGACCCTGTACCTATGGCGGAGATGATATGAAATTGGTGCATGCAGGTTACAACTATACCAATACCGAATTTAACGCGATTGTGGACGATTTAATTTTGGCAATGGAGCAGTGCGGAATTCCGGTGCCCACGCAAAATCGCTTATTGGCAAAATTGGCGCCTACCTACAAAGATGTGGTGTATCACTAAGCCTAATTCTGCGGCTTTACACCATTAACATTATTTAACCTATATCGACAAATTTATTATCACCTCTGCGCTCGCATAGGTTTATGCTTTTGTGCTCTCTGACCATAAGAGTTCTTCACTCACCGCTCGCACAAATATCAATACGGCATTCACCTATGAAGAGACCTATGAAAACATCTATTAAAAAATATTTTGTTCATCGCAGTATGCTCGCTGCCGCGATTGCATTTTCCGCACTGAGTTTTGCTGATGAATTAACAATTAACGATAAAGATTATTTTGAAATGCAGGGGCTGAATGTCACTGTGTTTAGCGATATTTATCCTGATGGCCATCAGACTGGCGTAACCGTTATTCAGCACGGTAGTCGCGTTGCTGCCAACGGCGATCTGCGCTTGGAAATTTCACCGGGGCAATGGTCGCCAGTGCCAGTAGGTGGCAAACAAACTGTCGATAAAAAAACACAAACGATTACCCAGTCACTCTCTTATCCCGATCCCAGCAAGGATCGCAAAGGCTTTAACCCGATTATTTATCCCGACTTGAAGTTTACCTATGATGTAAAAGTGACTGCGCTCGGCGATAATCAATTCAAAATTACGGTCGATTTGGAAAAACCGTTACCGGCAGAGTGGGTGGGAAAAATCGGTTTTAATTTTGAAATATTCCCCGGTGAATTTTTTGGCAAGTCCTGGCTGTTGGATGAGCATGCCGGAATTTTTCCGCAGCAGCCCAATGGCCCGCTGGTAAATCCGCACGGTGAATTTTTAACAGCACCGCTGGCGGCTGGTAAAAAATTAATTGTGGCCCCCGATGCTGATAAACAGCGCATGACTATTGAAAGTAAAACCGGTTCGCTGGAGCTGTGGGATGGTCGCGCCAATCACAATAACGGTTGGTACATAGTGCGCGGTGCAATTCCCGCCGACAAAACTGCAGCGGCGCTGGAATGGATTGTCACACCCCATGTGATTAAAAACTGGCTTTACCAGCCGGTCATTCAAGTATCGCAATTAGGTTATGGCTCGCAACAGCCTAAAAAAGTGGTGATCGAACAAGACAAGCGCGACACCAAAGCCTCGGAAATTAAAATTTTCAAATTGAGTGACGTAGGCAAAACGCTGGTGAAAAAAGCCAAGGTGAAACCCTGGGGCAATTTCCTGCGCTATCAATATATGACTCATGATTTCTCGGATATTAAAGAACCGGGCATGTATCAAATAAGTTACCGGGATAAAACCTCGCACGCATTTAAAATTGGTGACGATGTGTTGTCGCGTCACGCATGGCAACCGACACTCGAATATTTTTTGCCGGTGCAAATGTGTCACATGCGCGTGAATGAAAAATATCGCGTCTGGCATGGATTAGATCATCAGGATGACGCCATCATGATGCCGCTCAATTTTAACCATATTGACGGCTATATTTCTGACGATACCACGCGCACCAAATTTAAACCGGGTGAGCGAGTGCCGGGTTTAAACGCCGGTGGCTGGCACGATGCGGGCGATTATGATTTGCGCGTGGAATCGCAAATGGGCACTGTGTGGCTGCTCGCTACCATGGTGGAAGAATTTGGTTTGAATCACGATGCAACCTTGATCGATCAAGAAAAAAAATTGGTTGAAATTCATGTGGCCGACGGTAAAAACGATGCGCTGCAACAAATTGAACACGGCTTGTTGAGTGTGCTCGGCGGTTACAAAGCCATGGGGCGTTTGTATCGCGGCATTATCGAACCGACCATTCGCCAATATGTATTGCTCGGCGATGCCATGGTACAAACCGATAATCTACCCTATGACCCATCGCTAAAAGATGGCGAAGTAAAAAATGGCAAATCTGGTACACCGGATGATCGCTGGGTTTTTACCGAAGATAATCCCGAACGTGAATTAGATGCAGCAGCGGGTCTGGCAGCCGCTGCACGAGTATTGAAAACCTACAATCCAAAAATGGCACAAGAGGCACTCGCGGCGGCACAGGATCTTTACAAAATCGCTGCCCCCAAGACCAAACGGCAAGATGTGCGCATTTTTGCGTTAGCAGAATTAATCTTGGCAACGGGGGATGATAAATACCGCGCTGAATTAATTAGCCTGCAGCAACAAGTTGTTGCTGAAATTGATAAAACAGGCTGGGCGATTGGCCGGGTAATACCATCAATTGGCGATGCAAAATTTGTCGCGGCGGTAAACGCGGCCGTCGACACTTACCAGCAGCAAGTGCGTGAGCGCGCCAAGACAGAATCACCCTACGGTGTGCCCTACAAACCCAACATATGGGGCGCTGGTTGGAATATTCAGGAGTTTGGTGTTAAACAATATTTCTTTCATAAATCCTGGCCGGAGTTAACCGGCACAGACTCTTATGTAAACGCACTTAATTTTGTTTTGGGTGTGCACCCCGGCGACAATACACAAAGTTTTGCTTCGGGTGTAGGTGCTAATTCAGCGCTGGTTGCTTACGGTGTGAACCGTGCCGATTGGTCCTATATTCCCGGTGGTGTTATCTCTGGCACAGCATTAATTCGCCCGGATTTGCCGGAATTAAAAATCTGGCCGTTCTTTTGGCAGCAAACCGAATATGTGATGGGCGGCGGCGAAGCTAATTATATGTTTTTGGCGCTGGCAGTAGATCGGTTCAACCAAGCCAAAAAATAGCGACGCAAAAAGCGATTGAACAGATGATGCAATTATTCTTCTGTTCAATCGTTCGCATGGCTGTTATTACCCGGGTGAAATATTTCGTTTGATAAAGTTAAGATGATCGGGTAAATCTTTAACGGTATTGGCAATGCTTGCAGCGATTGCTTTTAATTCCTGTTCGACGAGTTGCACATCAAAATCATCTACCACCGGGTGGTAGTGCTGCGCGTGAATATTGAACCCAGAAAACATCGCCAGCCAGCTGTTAGTGCCAAAAAAATCCAGCTCGTCCACTTGGGGTTGGCCGGTGGCTTTGAAGTGTTCGATGCGCGCATTGAGTGTAGTGGGAATTGTCATGTTGCGGCATTCATCCCAAAAGGCTTGGCCGTGACGCTGGTTGGCGTAGTAGTGCAAGATTAAAAAATCGCGCAATTTCTCCTGCCTTATACGCAAGTTGTTATTTACTGTATTAACCAGGGTTTGATTAAACTGATTATTAGGAAAATGGTTAAGCAGCAGGGTGAGGCTGGATTGGATTAAATAAATGCTGGTGGATTCGAGTGGTTCCATAAAACCACTGGCCAGCCCCAAACAAAACACATTTTTATTCCACGCCTGTTTGCGCATGCCGGTGGTAAAACGAATAAATTTGGGTTCGGCAAGTGCATCACCTTGCAGATTTTCCTGTAATTTTTCAGCGGCAATTTCATCGGAAATATAATCACTGCAATAAACATAACCGTTGCCAACACGGTGTTGCAGAGGAATTCGCCACTGCCAACCAGCTTCCATTGCGAGGGCGCGGGTGGCGGATTGGGGTGCAAGTGTGCTCGCACAGGGCATTGCTACTGCGCGATCGCAGCGTAGCCATTGACTCCAGCTTTCGTAACCCGTTTTTAGTGTCTGCTCAATTAACAAACCGTTAAATCCCGAGCAATCGATAAAAAACTCACCTTGGATTTTTTCGCCATTACTCAGTGTCAGCGATTGAATAAAGCCTGTATCGTGATCTTGCGCAACCTGCTCGACATTGGCTTCAATACGATTAACGCCCATGCCTTGCGCGAGTGATGATAAATACTGGGCAAATAAACCCGCATCAAAATGAAATGCATAATTAAAACTGGATAATTCAATATCATTATTGGCTTTGGGCAGTGCAAATTTGTTGTGTCGCGCCATTTGTACGGCGAGACAGTAAGTGTCCAGCGTTTGCGCTTTGTTTTGCGCGCGCAATTTTGCCCAGTAGTGATGAAAGGGAATGCGAGCGATGCGCGCGCCGTATCCGGCAAAAGGGTGGATAAATTTTTCGCTGGGTTTATACCAGCCATCAAAATCGATGCCGAGTTTATAAGTCGCTTGGGTGGCGCGCATAAAATCGACTTCATTAATGTTCAGGTCTTGCAGAAATTCTTTGATATAGGGAACTGTGGCCTCGCCTACACCGATAGTGCCGATCTCTGCCGATTCAACTAAGGTAATCCTGGTGATGCCTTGCTTAAAACGATTGGCTAAAGCGGCCGCGGCCATCCAACCGGCAGTGCCGCCACCGAGAATAACAATGGAGCGAATGCGTGAATCGGTCATAGCAGTACCTGAAAAATTAAAAAGCTGGATACCCGCAAGCGGGCATCCAGTTATTCAAGTGAAAAACAAATTTAAGTAAAATCCACACAAGAAATTATCAAAACTTATAGTTCACACCGGCAGTGATGCGACGTTCAAAAATATTGTAAGAATCAACAAAATCTTGCCATTGGGTATAGGTGATATTGTTTTCTTCCGTCAGGTTATTTACCGCCAGCGTAATCTGCAGTTCTTCGGTTATGTTGTAGGCCGTGGTGACATCAACAAATAAGGTTTCTTTCATGTAGCGCGGCATCCCCTTGTCTTCATTCGTTGGGTTCCACATCCAGCCAGAAGTTTTGCCTTGGTATTGATCGCCCAAGTAGTTGGCGGCAATACGCGCTTCAAATTTTTCGTCTTGATACCAGAGCACCAGATTCGCTTGATCTTCAGCGGTATTGTTAAATGGCGCAACACTGCCATTGGGTAACAATTCGCTGGAAGGGCTCTTGGTGGGTGAGTAGGTATAGTTGAGTGTCATACCTGTGTTAGTTAAAAACCCTGGCAAGAAATCAAAACTTTGTTGGTAAGAAAATTCCCAGCCTTTGACGGTTCCACCGGAACCATTGGATACGGTTTGCTCTTCACCACCGCGACGCACTACGCCATCGCTATCCGCCAGTGTCGGATTTTTTTCAACTTTGGTGTAGGTGAAACTATCCACTTCAATATTGAAATAACCCAGCGACACGATGGCGTTGTCGGTTGGATACCATTCACCGGCAATGTTAAATACATTGGCAGACCAGGGTTTGAGATAAGGGTTGCCGTTGTTCTGGCGTGAACTAACCCGTTGGAATGGCTCTTTAACTGATGCGCCGGTAACCGGATCTGTAACGGTTTCTTCTGAACTCAAATAAGTGATAGAGCCTTGACCCAAGCGATCCAAATCTTGCAATGTCATGCGTTTATCAAACGCTAAGCGCACTTTGAAATCATCGGCAATGCCAATGTTTAAATTTAAACTGGGCAAAAAGTGATTGTAATAGACGTTGGTAATCTTATCGCCAAGATCCGTATAGGTGGTGTGGTTTGGATCTGTGCCCGCCAAAATTAACGGATTCAGTTTTTGCGGATCTGTAATATTTTGCGTGACGGTTAAATCGGTTTTTACGTAACGCACACCTGTGTTACCACTGATGGTGAACGTATCGTTTAGCGCTTTATCAAAGTTAGCTTGGAAATGAAAACTTTGTTTGCTGTCGGTAATCGCGTAAGAGCGATCCGGGTTGACTATGCGTTGGCCTTTGCCGTAAATCATATCGTTAAACGCAATTGGGTCATCAATTTTGCGTGTGTCGATCATGGGAATCGTTACGTTAAAACCTTTTAAGGCTTCGCCGAAATTACTCACATTGCCGATGTAACCATTGAGTTTTGCATCGGTAATTTCAACCACGGGCAGCGGATCGTAAGTTAAACCAGCGGCGGTGCCGGTGCTGCCTGCTTGGCCGGTGGCGTAACCCACTTCGTGATATTTATTGAGCAGTTCCACGCCGTCTTTTACGACACCAGAAGGTGAGAAGAATGACATGTTTTTGAAGCTGGTATTGCGATCGGCAAACCGGTAACCAAAATCAACCGAAGTCAAACCTTCATCGGCAAATTTAAAATTGCCGTCAAAACGCAGTACATCAAAATCGGATTCGGCGTAAGTACTTTCAATCCAACCAGAGTGCAAATACCAAGCTTCCGGATTGGCCATTTTGCTGATCATTGCCGGATCAAGTTTTGCCAAAACATTTTCGCTGTTGACTTGAACATGCATTGGGTAAATCAAGCCGTCATCAATAGCGCCGGGGTTGATGTTAACTGGAGCTGTTGTTGGCGAACGCTTCACCATCATCGCATTGCTGACTTGGGCGAGAGTGAGATTGTTGTTGTCGTTATCGGCATTGCCCGATACCCAGCGGGCGCTACCGGTAAAAGCACCACCGTTGTCGTATCTCAATTCCACATTAGAATTGAGCGCGGAGCTTTCGCGGTAATCGCCGAGCACACCGGCGCGGAAACCGGACACCATCATGTTCATGTCGGTAGCGTAGAAAGGTTGACCGCCGAGTGAGCCATCGCCGGGGTTAACAATGGCTGGTTTACCAGTCACTAAAGTGTATTCATGGAAACCGGCGCGGCCGCCAATTTGGTTGCCCAAATAAATAAATTGGCCAGCAGCTTTTTCATCCATTGATGTGTAAAAAATATCCGCATTTAATTCGAGTGCATCGCTCACCGCCAAATTAAAGTTGTAGGCCAAACCCAAACGCTCGCGCTCAATTTCACGGGCGGAAAATTCCGGGCTGTTCCAGCTCATCGGGTTGATGAAATCGCCATTGGTATTGCCGTTGCCATCCAGATCCGCGCAGCTACTGCTGCAACCCCAGCTTTCGGCAACCCGGTCGGCGCGCAGGCGGCCCTGATTTTCCGCGAGCGTAGATTCACCGTAGGAAAAGGCCAGCGACATAGCGGCTACATCATCAAAATTCCAACCGACCAATCCGCTTAATTCGGGATCCGTTGTTTCGGTGATGCTACCGCTACTGCCTTGCAGGCGCACTGAACCGCTGAAGCCTTCATCCAATGTCAGTGAACGACGGGTGAGTACATCGATACTGCCGCCAATGCCGCCTTCCAGTTGTGCTGCCGACTGGGATTTGGACACATTCAAACCAGAAACCAGACTTGCGGGAACATCGGTAAAGTTCACCCCGTTAGTGGTCATACTGGCGGGCGTTAAAAAATATTCGCCGTTCATGGTGCTCAGCACCTGACCCATTCCGCGCACGCTTACCAGGCTACCTTGGCCGCCGCTGCGTTGGATTTGAATACCGGTAATACGCTGGAGCGAGTCGGCGATGGTGGTGTCCGGCAGCTTGCCTATATCTTCAGCGGCAACGGAATCGACAATTTGTGCGGAGTTGCGTTTCACATCAATCGCTTTTTCCTGTGCGCCGCGCACACCGGTGACAACAACTTCTTCGACTGAATCGCCCTGTGCATAAGCACCAGTGGCAATGCAGGCGGCGATCATAGTGGAGAGCAGCTTTCGATTAAAACTTGTAGAACTGTTCATGTGGCGTCCTCTAGTTTTGACTTTTTATGTGGCTTGTTTTGAGTGATCGTGTCCCTGCGGGGTTGGATTGGCAGGTACTCAGTCGGGACGAGGGCGCTAGGGAGTTGTGTCGCCGTCCTCCACTGAGATGGCGGAATCCTAGATGTAATCGTTTACATTTTCAAACGGTTTGTGTGAGAAAAAATTATGTAAGCCGTATTTTATACATTAAAAAATGATTATTATTGCGCCAGAATAATATGAGAATAAAATATCTTTCGGTGATATGTTTATGATTATAATGAAGATTTTATCGCCATTTTAATGACGGCGTTAGTTTTTACAGGTAAGGTCGGATTGTTTGTTGGTTTTTGTTTATAAGGTAAATTTTCTGTAAACGGTTACAGTTTGTGTAACCTAAGGTGACAGGAAAAGCATAAAAAAATCGACAATTGCTGCTGGCAATTGCCGATTTTTGGTGTCACGCGGGATAGATCAATTACACAACTGGATGGCTTGTTTGGCTCTGCTGCTCCAGGTTTTGCAGGCAAAGTAAATGTGCAGGATATAAGCATCACCCGTTAAGGTTTAGGCTTGGCCGCGCACCGCAGCTGTGTAGAATGCTTGCACTCTGTTGACCAAGGCTAGCCCTATGATTACTGAACACCTCTCTGCGCCCGATGCTGCTGTCGGGCGCAAACTTATCCCCACTAATATCATCACCGGCTTTTTAGGTGTGGGTAAAACCACGGCAATTACCCATCTGCTCAGCACTAAACCGGTCGATGAAGTCTGGTCGGTGCTGGTTAATGAATTTGGTGAAATTGGTATCGATGGCGCACTGCTAAAAAATACCAATGCCCATGTGCGCGAAGTGCCTGGCGGTTGTATTTGCTGTGTGGCGGGGCTGCCAATGAAAATTGCATTGAATATGCTGATCGCCAAAACTAAACCCGACCGCATCATTATTGAACCTACTGGCCTCGGTCATCCGGAAGAAATTATCAACACCCTGACCGGTGAATATTACGATACGGTGTTGGACCTGCGCGCCACCTTGACGCTGGTTGATCCGCGCAAGCTTGACGATAAACGCTACGCTGAAAATGCCAATTTCAAAGATCAAATTGCGGTGGCCGATGTGTTGGTCGCCAATAAAATCGATTTGTGTTCGCAGGATGATCGCGCGAATTTTGATGCTCTGGTAGCGCAATTTAATCCACCTAAACAGGCCGCGTTTAGTGTGCAGCAGGGGCAGCTTGAAGTGGCCTGGCTGGATTATCCACGCACCGCGCACACGCTGAATAATCCCCAGCTCCATGCTGCGCAGCGCAACAATCGCCTGCAGCCCCAGCGCGAACTCTACAATGCCGCGATTCAATTGCCCGAGGGGCAGGATTACTTGCGCCGCGAAAATCAGGGGCAGGGTTTCTATTCCTGTGGCTGGATGTTCCAGCCCACAATCCGGTTTGATTTCAACCAGCTGTTTGGCTGGATGACCGGGTTAAACATGGTGCGCGCCAAAGCGGTGATGAATACTGACCAAGGTGTGTATATGTTTAATGCGGAAAATGGCGTGCTCAGTGTTAAGCCACTGATGCTGGAGAGCGAACCGGATGCGGAACCCTCCCGTGAACCAGAGCTGCTCGATAGCCGTATTGAATTAATCGATGACGCCGCGCTGGCGATTGATTCGCTGGAAGTTGAGTTATTCCGCTGCCGCTTGCCAATCTCACCCGAATGAAGTGTTCTGGCGCACTAACGAGACTATTAGAGCCAAATGTAGGCAGGAAATCTCACCAACTTAACGGTATTGAGCTAAGGTTAAGGGTAGAGTTCTCACCGGAAACTCACCAAAACAAAACCTTTCAGGGGTCAAAAAAATGATGTTATTGCTTTCGTTGCTGGCGATATGGGTGCTGATCGCCGTATTAACCTATCATCAAGTAGCGTTGATTGTTTCGTCCTGTCTTGTGATTATCGCTTGGCTGGGGCTGGGTTTACTGGTCACTCCGTATTTGTTATCGCCCTGGTTGGTCGTGCCTTTTGTGGCTGTACTTGTGGTGTTGAATGTCGGCACGGTACGCCGCGCCCTGCTCACCAAACCCGTGTTTGCCATGTTAAAAAAATCCATGCCGCCGATTAGCTCAACCGAGCGCGATGCATTGGAAGCTGGCACCACCTGGTGGGAAAAGGACTTGTTTAGCGGCAATCCTGATTGGAATGAGTTTGCCCAAATCAGCTTGCCGCAACTGACGGCGGAAGAGCAGTCTTTTTTGGACAACGAAGTCAACGAGCTATGTGAGTTATTGGATGAGTGGGATATCCAAAACAATCGTAAAGACCTATCGCCTGAAGCTTGGCAATATCTTAAAGATAAAAACTTCTTTGGTTTGATCATCCCCAAAGAATACGGCGGGCGCGATTTTAGCCCCTACGCGCAAAGCCGCATTATGAGCAAAATCGCCAGCCGCTCGGGCACTGCTGCGGTGACCGCCATGGTGCCTAACTCCCTCGGCCCAGGTGAACTGCTGGTGAAATACGGCACCGAAGAACAGCGCCAGCGCTGGCTGCCGGGGTTGGCTAATGGCACGGAAATTCCCTGTTTCGGGTTAACTGGGCCAGAAGCTGGCTCAGACGCAGGCTCGATTCCCGACACCGGCATAGTTTGTAAGGGCATGCACGATGGCCAAGAAGTAATCGGCTTGAAGCTCACCTTTAGCAAACGCTGGATCACCCTTGCGCCAGTGGCAACAGTGGTGGGCTTGGCGTTCAAAGTCTACGACCCTGAAGGCCTGCTTGGCGAACCCAATAAAAAAGAATACGGCATTACTTGTGCGTTGATTCCGGCCAAACATCCCGGTGTCGAGATCGGCAAACGTCACAACCCAGGTTCGCCATTTATGAATGGGCCGATTTACGGCACCGATGTGTTTATTCCCGCAGATTGGATTATTGGCGGTGCTGCCATGGCCGGTAAGGGCTGGCGCATGCTGATTGAATGCCTTGGCGCTGGTCGCGGCGTGTCCTTGCCCGCATTGTCTACTGCCAGCGGTGAGATGAATTACCGCATGGTGGGTGCTTACGCCAAAATTCGCCGTCAATTCAACATGGAAATTGGTAAGTTTGAAGGGGTGCAGGAGGCAACAGCCGAGATCGCGGCGAGTGGTTACGCGCTTGAAGCTATGCGGCAATTTGTGACTAAAGGTCTGGAAACCGGTGCGCCATCGGTGATGACGGCAATGGCGAAATACCACGCCACTGAACTGATGCGTAAATCCGTTGAACACTCAATGGATGTTGTGGGTGGCCGCGCCATTCAAAAAGGTCCGCGCAACTTTCTGGTTGCATCCTATCATTCGGTGCCGGTAGCCATTACCGTAGAGGGCGCCAATATCCTCACTCGCTCGCTGATGATTTTTGGGCAGGGGGCAATGCGTTGTCATCCATTCCTGTTTGAAGAAATGCTCACCATGCAGCTAGAGGATTCTGCTGCAGGATTGAAAAAATTCGATCAGCTTTTTTCGCGGCATTTGGGGCATATTTTCAGCAATTTGTTGCGCACCAAATTATTAGGCTTTACCGGTGGTCGGATGAGCAATGTACCGGCTAATGCAGATAGCTTTAGTAGACGCTGGTATCAACGTATTAATTTGTTGAGTGCGGCACTTGCATCAATGTCGGATATTGCCTTAGGTGTTTTGGGCGGCAATTTAAAACGTCGTGAGTTATTGTCGGCGCGTTTGGGTGATGTGCACAGTCAATTATTTATTGCCAGTTCAATTTTGAAGTTTCACTCAGCGCATCAGCGTTCACGTGCGGAAGATGCACACGCAGAATATGCGCTCACCCGCTCGCTGTTTATTGCGCAAGAAGCGCTGCGTGATTTTGCCGATAACTTCCCGCTTAAATGGCTCGCTAAAATGATCCGTTTTATCGCTATGCCTCTAGGCAATGTGGTTAACAAACCCAATGATGATTTAATCCGTGAATTGGGTGATTTGATAATGGAAGAAAATCCGGTGCGCCAGATGCTCGGCCAGTATCTCTATGTTAGCCATAATCCTGAAGATGCATTTGGCCGTGTGGAAAGTACTTATCAACTACTGTTGGCCTTGGGGCCTGTGTGGAATGCATTTATCAAAGCGAAAAATAGCGGAAAAATTTCGGGTGAAAATACCGAGGCGCTGGCTAAAGATGCGGCAGAGAAAAATATTATTCAGCCGCACGATGTTGCAAAAGTAGTGGAATACGATGCTCGTCGCTTCGATTGTTTGATAACGGATTCGTTTGATAAGTTGTAATCACCAAGCCTGAACCTTAAAAAACCCGCTGCGGCGGGTTTTTTTATTGGGCTTATCTTAGTAAGTTTGTTCGGGACTTTATTGTTCGGAATGGAGTCGTCATCCCCGCTTGCTGTCATAGGTCTAAATTAAAAACCGGACTCCCGCAAGCGGGAGTGACGAAGAGAGATATAATTTAACGGGAGTATTTAAGTCGTAATGGATATGAACGGCGCAATACAATCACAAAAGCAATTCATCATCCGCTATCACACAACAATTTCTTCCCTGAGCTTTCGCTTCATAAAGTGCTTTATCAGCGCGCTTGAAGGTGGTTGCAAAATCCTCATCGCCCAATTTATCGCTAACGCCAAAACTGGCAGTAACGGCAAGTGGGTTGTCTGGCTCAAACACTGTGTCATGAATCATCAGGCGAATTTTTTCGGCCAGTGCGATGGCAAATTCTTTGCGCGTATTGGGCATAATGACGAGGAACTCTTCGCCACCCCAGCGCCCGAGAAAATCTTGTTTGCGTATTCCTTTGCTGATAATCGCTGATATGTTTTGCAATACCCGGTCGCCAGTGTCGTGGCCACGCCGGTCGTTGATGCGTTTAAAGTGGTCTATATCCACAATCATCAATGCAAAATCGGGTGAGTTTTTATCCTCATTTTTTCCTTTATTGAAACTCATCAGAGTTGCGATAATTTGGTCTATGCCAAAACGATTGTAAGCTTGAGTGAGAGGGTCAACCGTAGACAGACGGCGAAATTTATCTGTCTCTAATTGTAACTGGGCGTTGTTGTCGCTGAGTTGGTTGATGATTTGCACATCGTGTTTGGTCTGTTGGTGTAGTTGCACCAAGCGCACAATGGCGTATGAAAATATGCCTAACATCCAGCAGGCGAGAATAAACAGATACCAATGCTCCTCGCTGATCCACTCACCTACAAATTCAATTTTTTCGATTTGCATATCGTGGAAGCCCGGTTGTTGGCCTTCTAAAAAATCGATTCCCACAGAGACGCTTTGAGTAAATTCCGGGCGCGATAAATTGCGCGGAATGTTGTATTGCCCGAGCCACCAGTCAGCGACAAAAAATTCATCCAGATTGAGTTGTATTTCCTGATTTAAGTCTTTGGTGTGCAGTGTTACAGCATGGAATTTAGTGCTGTTTGCGTCATCCGGGTTGGAGTACGCCGGGTTGTAGTTGCGCATGTACATCCGTAGCTTGTTGGCGCTACCCGTATAATTTAGCTTCAGGTTGATGTGTTTATACCCAGACAAATCCTCAGCGCCAGCTTTCTCAAGGGTGCCAAACAAAAAGTTAAAGCTACAGGCAAAGTATTCACTTTTATCATCTTCAGGGTAGACGCAGCGCCATAGATTTTGCTCTTGGTCCAACCAAAAGGCTGCAGGAGTGCCATCGGCCTGATTGGATGCATAAAAATAGGAAATAAAATTAGCATTGGGCCAAGCCAGCAGGCGTTTTTTTGGGAAATACTGCGGTGCAAAAACGGCCAGTAAGGTCGCTAAAATTGCCAATAACAGTATTGAGTTAAAACTCTTTTCATTCATAGGGGGGAGTAACATCCGTACTGGCAAAAACTCCCTTAAGTATTGGCTATATCGCCGAAATTACCATATTTAGCCGCCAGTTAATTGCGTTGGGCTAGGTTTTTGAAAAATCTGGTTGCTGCGATTAATCCAAATCTGCCCCAAATCGCCGCAATCACCAACCACAGAGATCGGAAGAGCGTCGTGTAGGGAAAGAGTGTAGATCTCG
>CAXAVL010000028.1:0-27615 GCA_963971905.1 uncultured Cellvibrio sp. | reverse complement strand
TACTGCTAGCGGGCGCGGCTTTGCTCGCCAAGACGGTGTTGTCACTGCCGATCAACACAATTTTGCCATTAACCGAACTACCAGTTTGGGTGAAATCCACTTCCAGCGTCACCGCGCGACCACTGTCAACCGGGAAGCCAACATAGGCGCGCAAACCAGGTGCTTCGGCACCCACTTCAGGGGTCAAGGTGCTGCTGCCGTCGGACCAAGAGTGGCCGTTGTAATTCCACTTGTTGTCGTTGCCACGGAAACGCAAGGCGGTGCCATTATTGAGGAAGACCAAAACACCATCTGCACTGCGCTCCAACTCGGAAGTGGCAATATTGTTGTTGCCCGAATCGGAATAGGCCGAACTGAACAGGCCATCAACAGCTTTGTAGGCTTCCGGGTTAAAACCCCAAGTGTAATCGCCATCTACGCCGGTCGGCGCGGCCGGAGTGGCAGTGGCACTGGCGCTGTATTCGCTAGTGCCAATCACATTTTTAGCACGCAAGAAAATGTAATACGGCTGGCCGTTGGTCAATTGCTCGATAGTCGCGCTAGTACCGGTGAGCGGATTACCTGAAAACGCGGTGGCGCCATTGGTGGAGTCGATAGTGTTGTAGAGCAGCTCATAGGTTACATCCAAACCCACACTCGGCCAGGTCACGGTAATTTGTGCATCGCCAGCCAATACAGTAGGTGCATCGGGTGTTGCTGGTGCCACTTCCGGTGCGGGTGCAATGGAAGTTTCTGCCATACAGGCGGGTAGATTGAAGTTGTGCGGCTGATCGGCGTATTCCACCACCAGATCATCGATGACTGCATAGCCACCGCTGGAGACCCTAATTTGGAAGAAGGAAGTCGCGCGACCAATCTGTTCTCCACCTGCTTTAGGAACCACAACTTCCTGACGAGTACCCGGCACTAAATTAGTTACCGCCACTTGCATAATGCGTGAAGCATTACCCGCACCATAAATTGAGTTGTTGCCTCCAGTCGAATTGTTATCCACATAGAGCTCAAAATTACTCGAACTCGCACCACTGGCCTCCACCACACAGAAAGACACTTTATAAGGCTTGCTTAAATCAAACTCACCCCATGTTGGAATAGTTTTATCAGCAGTGGTGGTATTCACTTCTAATCTGGTTTGACCCAAACTCAGACGGCCATTGCCGATACGCAATTTGCGATTGGCATCGGCGGTTATCCAGGAAGTCGCGGTAGGTGATGGGTTGCCCAGCTCATCCAAAAAGCCGCCGGTGGCAAAATAAAATGGCAAGCTTGCATCGGTATTCAAAGATTTGTAGTTGGCCGAAAAAAAGCTGCGCGTGTTATTGGCCGCATCAAAATTTTCATGATACGGAATGGCTTGATTTGTTATAACCGCCCCAGAGGAACTACTGCTGGAAGATGCAGGTGGTACATAACCTTCAGGGAATAAATCATCTGGTTTACCTGATGCGCTTTTTGGATTTCCACCACCGCATGCGATCAAGCTCGCGCTCAAACAAATTGCGCTAAACAACGTTATCTTTTTCATTTTGTAAATCCTCAATTAGTTCTGTTCAACAATAATCAGCTGGTTCCACAACGGACTTACATAAATTTGTAACTCACACCCAGTAAATAGGTGCGTCCGTAATCTTCGGAAGTAAACAGCATCTTGCCGCCAGAACTTTCATTACCACTGAAATAGTAGGTATCAACGTGATCAGTCAGATTGGTCATGTCAAAACTAAATTGCAGTGCTTTGTTAAATTCATATGTGGCTTTGAAATCAAGCGTTGCGCTCGCATCTTGATATACATCAGCCCAAGTACGGCAGTTCTCCGCGTAGCCCACGGCTGCATCGTCGGCAATTGATTGCGCATTACAAGAGCCAACACGTTTGAGAATTTCACTGCGATAATTACCAATCAAGCGTGCGCTTAAACCTTCACCTTCCCAACCCACCGACACGTTAATAGTTTCATCTGCTTGCTCAGGCAATTTAATGGTACCCACACGCAAGGTGTCACCCACTTTCGCTTTACTGTCCATCAGTGTCATGTTGCTTTGTACAAAAAATCCATTGTCAAAATATTTTGAGTAAGATAATTCAACACCGTAGATTTCAGCGGATTCACCATTGGTAGCAAAATTTACCCTCTCAATAATTAAATCGTCAGGAATTGCAAATTCATTTATTTGATCAAAAGGTAAAGCCAATGGAAGATTATCAATACTCAATGATGCACCGCGCACATCAACAATAAAGTCATCGATTTCTTTGTAGAACGCGGCGATTTGCCAGCTGTCGCCATTATCACCATACCAGGAAATGGATGTATCAAAATTGACTGCCGTCATCGCAACCAGATTTGGATTACCAATACTTAAGGTGTTACCACTCGCCAGCTCAAACTGATCTCCGGCCTTAGTAACAATTTGACCAGTAGTTTTATCCAGGCTCCCACCCTGTACCTTAGCGTCGTCACCACAAGGATCCACATTTTCATCAAGAGTTTCCGGATTGGGATGACATAAATTAACCCTGCCCTCTACTTCACCAAAAGCGCGCGCTTGATCAAACGAAGGACGCGTAAAACTCGTCCAAAGCGATGCACGCACCAATGTATCTTCGGCCATGTCGTAGCGATAATGAATACTGGGAAATAAATCATCGTAAGAGGTTTTGGTGTCTTGCAATGGAATGGCAATATCCAAGTTGGTTTCTTCCGCGTTCTCTGTACCCGTGAAGCGGTCGTTGCGAATTGCTAGATAGCCATCGGAAGAAAAATCGGTATTTTCATAGCGCACACCGGTAATCAAGGTGGACTTTTCCGAGGTTTGAAATTCAACCATCACATAAGCAGCTTGAGAATCTTCTGTTAAAAAATAATCTTCTTTGCGGCTTTCTTGCCCTGTGAGATTGGGATCGGTATAGCGCGCAACACGCGACGTTGCCGCCAATAGCCGCTCGGCGTCGCTACGAGTAATAAAATCGTATTGGATGTCAGGATGGTTTGGTGTGTAAGTGTCAAATTCAGCAAGCGATGAATTACGCAAGTCATCACATTCAGCGTCGCCACCACATGCATTTGCATAATTACCTGGAACAATGCTCCAGCGGTCTTTGTTTCGATCTCGCTCACGCTCCTTCATCACAAAACCGGTTTTAATGTAGTTGAGAATTCCTTCATCAAAATCGCGACGCAAATTTACAGAAATCTGATCGAGTGTGTCGGTACGGAAACTGTCTTCAATAAAAAGATTGTCGTACGTCATCCCGGTTTGTTTACGCTGTTCGGGGCTATATAAAAAATATCCTCCCGCATTCACCAAATTGCTTACCCTAGTACCTGCCAGATTGGCCATATCGGCCGGAGAAATAATTTGCGCGGCGATATAGTCTTCACCGGCGCGGCCTAACATGGGCAAATCCTGAATGCGGAATTGCACCCGGCGCCCATCGGGTTTGGAATATTCACCTACTGAATGTGAGTAGTTGTAATCCAATTTCCAACTTTCGTCAGCAAAGGTATTTTTACCGCCGATATCAAATGCATCGGTCGTTGCTTCACCTTTCTGGATAAAAAATTGTTGCTGCAGCTCAGCATCGGTCACACCAAATGTATTGGTACTTAGGTCGGTATAGGGAACCTCTTCTGTCTCGGTAAGCCCCGTATCAAAGCGGTAGTACTCACGCAATGCTATATCTTCATCTTCTAAAGAAGTACGGGAATAACGAATGTAGTAATCGCTGTTATCGGTCGGGCGCCAGCCCAAGTCAAACGACATGGCAATACGTTCTCTTTCCGCTTGCTCTTCTTTCGCTTCAAACTGCCAAGGTGTAAGCATCAATTCACCTTGGGGACCACCTTCAATATTTTTATAGTTTTGTTGGCGATAAGTTGGATCCTGCTCAGCGTGATGCACATTTAAATAACCATCGGTGCCGCGCTTTTCATAGGAAAGTGAATAACCAAAACCGATGGTGTCATCGGCAAACAGATTGGTGCCCTGAATAGATACCTTGGGTGAAGCATCACCATTGTAAAGTTGCTCTGCCACCTGCCCGCTCAGCCGCAGCGTATCTTTTTTGCGATCAAACGCATTCACGGTTTTTACGTTGACGGTACCGCCGATGGAGTTCAAATCCATATCCGGCGTTAAGGATTTAAATACTTCGATTGAACTGAGCAAATCGGCGGGCACGGCATCCAGCGCAAACGCGCGTGTATCCGAGCTGGATGAAGCCAATTCATTGCCGTTCATATTCACGCTGACAAATCCAGGGCCGAGGCCACGCACAGTCACAAACTGGCCTTCACCTTCGGTTTTTTGCAAGGTAATCCCCGGCAATCGCTGCAATGATTCCGCTACGTTTTGATCGGCAAATTTGCCCGCATCATCTTGCGAAATCACCGAGCTAAAAATATTTTTGGAGCGCTCTTCTTCGCGTGCATTGAGTTCCGCACTGCGCACGCCGGTAACTTCAACTTCTTCTATGTCGCCAGCTGTCGCAGTAGTTTGTGCATGTAAATGACCCGTGGCCGCCAGTGCAATACACAGCGATAACAAACGTTTCTTATGCATGGATTTCCCCTCTTTTGCTACTTAGATTTATTGTGAATAGTCTCGACACTGCGGCTGAGCTGCAGTAAAAATTTAGGCGGCGCGTTGCGCTAATGTGAATTGCCAAAATATGACGAGGCCATATTTGAGTGATGTAATCGGAGAAGGCTTGAACGAGAGAAATAACCAAACACACACGCAATAGCGCGATAAAAACGCCGCAGTGCGGTGGTGTCGGTAATGCTAAGAAATGAATTTTATTGCTTGTTGTAGTCATTATCTCGTTGGCTTCCTCGCTAAGTCCTGACTAGAGGACGCGTAGAACCACCACCAAAATCAGTGGCGATTTTGGCCTTGACCGAGATAAAACCTATTGCAGATAGGAGCCGTATAACGCAGAAACTACGTTGATTAAGCGAGCACTTTTAAGTGCTTCTTACTTGTTTTTATATGCTCGCAACCAGGCGAGACAAAGATAGTACACCGATTAATACGATAATTTCTACCCTAATCACTTGATTAGGTTAATTTGTTACTTTTGGTAGCCAACACCCAAAAAAATTAATCTATTTTGTTACAAGACTTTGATTTTTAACAAATTTATCAATCGCTTCCCAAACCGCCTGCGGAGAAGATTGGAGTAAGAAATGGTTGGTATTGAAAGTAATAACAGGCATATCTGGCTTAATGTTGAGGATTTTTTCCGAAACATACTTAGTTAATTCTTCGTAAGATTTCACCTTATGTGTCGGGTAGCTAATTACCATTAACTCATATTCTTTGGTGGCAACTGGAAGCAAAGGATCAAACAAACCCACAGTTCCATTAAGACCGGGCAAAAGTACGATAGTTATGTTTTCGTTATCCGGCACGATTATTTGTTGCCTGTTAACCACGGATTCAACAACTTCACGCCGGTAGATTCAAAATCGGCAAGATTGCGTGTTACCACCGTCATGCCATTGTCTATGGCAGTAGCAGCAATTAACGCATCGCGCTCGGAGCGAGGATCGGGAATATGTAAAGCAGCACAGCACTGTGCAGTAGGGACATCTATCGGAATAGTTCTGTTAGCAAAAGCGGGAATTACTTGGGAATCCAGCCACATTCGCAATAAATTCCCCTGCTGCGTATCTTTTCGCTGAATTGAAAGCACACCCATTTCAAGTTCCATAAGGGTGATAACAGAAAGATACAAACTATCGGCCGGAACCGATTTAGCCCAGGTCACCACATTCATGTCTGCCTTCCCTGAGGTCTGTTTTCTCAACTCGGAGATAACATTGGTATCCAACAAATACATCATGATAAATCCGGCACCTGTGCGGTGAGATTCACTTTAGGCGGTTGGAACTCAATATCATCGGCCTCAGGCATGGCCAGCAGGTCAGCAATATTGGCTTGCGTACCACTAATTTTGCGGTACTCCTCAACGGTCAAAAGCACATAAGAGGCTTTACCGCGATCAGTGATAAACACCGGCCCCTGCAGCGCCGCCTTTTTCGCTTTGCCGGTATCCTGATTGAACTCTCTACTGGATAGGATTGTGGTAGCCATACTTACCTCCAAAAATGTAGCAACGTATAAACATTAATGGAGGCTGGGTGCCTTGGCAAGCAAAAAAATGATCAAGTTTCACACACTGCTTTTCGGCCAGCGAATCAGCGCTCTTGCGCCGCCTAATACTTCCGGTTCGACAAACTGGGCGCTTCCGCCGTGCCACTGCATGATGCGTTTGACAATCGCGAGGCCTAAACCAAAACCGCCGGTGGCGGAGCCAGTGGTTTGTTCGCTTTGTTCTTCGTGATAGAGGCGCACAAACGATTCAAATACTCGCTCGCGTTTATCGGCGGGAATTCCGGCGCCATCATCTTCCACCGCAATCATGTATTCGCTGGCGGGTTTTGGCATAGCGCGCCGCGTTGCCAATAAAATTTTGCAGTACGGTTTCAATTAGTTTCCACTCGCAGATAAATTCGGCGTTATGCGTGGTATCCAACACGTCTAGCTGCAAGTTGCGTTGGTGCAGCAGTGAACCCTGCCGCGCAAAACGCACTTGTAATTCATCTACTAGATCGCGCATAAAACCGCTGGTTTGTTTGAGCTGTTGGGTTTTTTGTTCAAACCCTGCGTAGGCCAAGAGTGCGCTAATCAGCGATTCCATCTCGGCAATATCTTGCTCCAAGCTACGCATCTGGCGGCGATCTTTTTCGTTAAGTTTTTCCTCTTCAATCATCGCCAAGGCAAATTTCATCCGCGCCAAAGGCGTGCGCAATTCGTGTGAAACCGCATTGGTCATTTCGCGATGTGAAGCAATTAATTCGCGCAAGCGCTGCGCCATATGATTAAACGCTTGCGCGAGTGGATAGAGTGTGGACGTAGGAGAGATTTTGAGTGTTTCCGGTACACCATCTTTTCCGAGAGTGCGGGTTTGGCTTTCCAGTTTTTTACTGTCGCGCGAGAGTGGCCAGACCCACAAATAAATTGCCAGCGCAATCGCGAGATAAAACACAATCAATAACAAGCGATAAAACGGCGATTCACTGTCATCACTCAACGGAATATTGAGCATTACTACTTGATCAGTTTGCGCGAGGCGTTTGTACCAAATAATATCGCCATTACTGCGCGCCGCGAGAATTTTTCCCGCGCGCAACTCCTGCATGGCGGCTGATTGTGCCAAGTCATCGAGTGGTAATAATTCGAGTGAGAGATTTAATTGCTGGCTGAGTTGCTGTGCTGATTGGCTATAACTGCCAATTGGGTGCGGTTGTTGCGCCAGTAAGTTTTGCTCGATCAATTGAAACAGCGCCTGAGTTTCCGCCGTTGGCTCTTGCTCCGGCGCGACTGATTCCCAAAACTGATTCAAGCCCCAGCCGATGAGCACCACTGAGGCGACGATAAAAAAATACAGCGTGATAAAGGCGCGATTCATGGTTGGATTAAGCGTCCACGATTATTTCCAGGCATCGGCAATAAACAAATAGCCCTTGCCCCAGATCGTTTTGATGCGCGTGGGGTTATCGGGATTATCATTTAACTTTTTACGCAACTGGGAAATGCGTACATCAATAGTTCGATCCAAACCATCGTATTCGCGGTTGTAGATATGGTTAAACAAAAATTCGCGGCTGAGAATTTGCCCGGCCTGTGCCGCCAGTGCCAATAACAAATCATATTCATGGCTGGATAAGACCACCTCTACGCCACCGAGGGAGACTTTGCGCGCGGTCGGTTGAATACACAATTCACCAAACTCCAACGCCTCTTGCTCGCGCGGATCATTCTGGTAATAGCGGCGCATGAGCGCGCGAATGCGGGCCAGCAATACACGCGGCTCAGCGGGTTTAATCACATAATCATCGGCGCCGTATTCCAAGCCCAATACCTGATCCAAATCCGAATCGCGCGCGGTGAGCATCAATATCGGGCCTTTAAATTGCGGGCGCAATTCTTTGCACAATGTGAGGCCATCTTTACCGGGCAACATCAAGTCGAGCACAATCAATGCCGGATTTAAATTTTGCACCTGGCGAATAACCCGATTGCCGTTTTCTTCGATAGCAACTTGAAAATCGTTGCTCTCTAGAAAATCTTTTACCAGCTGCGCCAAGCGGCGATCATCCTCAACTAATAAAATCAAATTGTTCTGCGACATAGAAATTTCTCTGTAAAGATTCCATCAGAAGATTAAAAAAAACTCCACGGATTGCGCCGCGCTTTGCGGTATTTTTTCTCGTTGTATACCACTTGAAAGCGCTGGTCGCTCAACGAGGTATCGCTGTCTAATTCACGCAGTTGGAAATCGGTACTCACACTCGCCGCCAATTCAAATTGATATTCACCTTGAATCGCATTTTCCCAGCAGCGCAGTGGTTCCGTTTTATCGGTTTGATATAGACATAGCGAACGCGCCTGCGCCGCTAACCATTTTACTTCCAACTCATCGCGGCACACTTCTTCGCCCGCATTCAATACACACAGGCGCGGCTTAATGGAAAACTGAATCAGCGGCAAAGCGGACGAACTCGCGTTTGATAAATCATCGGCGAACGCATAGCTTCCCGGCAGCCATGCTGCAAGAAATAGAAACGCCGCAAACGATGTTAATGCGCGTGCGCTCAGCAGGTTCCCATCAAAAATGGTACACCCCCCCAATGAAAACAGTGATCACTTTATTGTCATTTATTAGTGGACTTGCTGAGATTTCATCAGGTAACTGGCGATAGTTGGCCAAGAAACGCAAATCCCAGCGTTCAGTCAGTTGATAATTCCAATCCAAACGCGCAACTGGCGTAAGGGCTGCGTCTGCACTGTAGGTGCCGCGCAGATCGGCTTCGGGCTCGGTGACACCGTAGTAATAATTGACGACTTCACTGCTCTGCCAAACCACGCCGACGGACGTGGAAACACTATGGCGCCCACTCGCCCAATGTTTAGCGAGCGCGAGGCGCACCTCATCGCCGTCGTGGATGCCGGTAAAATCCCTCACGTATTGCAATTGCACATCCGCCAACGCAGTTGTCAGGCTGTATTCAAAACCCGCTAACCCCGCCATGCGCCGATTGCGCAACTTGCGCGCTTGCACATCTTTAAAACCTGGCGCGATCAATTCTTTATCGCCACCGGTATTAATCAGCGGGAGATCTTCATCCTCACCACCTCTGCCCGCAGTGGCAAAGCCGTTTGAATCGATAAAAAAATTGCTCGGATTCCAGCGATGAAAAAACACTTGATCGTAGCTAGGTGTGGCAAACAAATTGAATTGTTGCGTGTCGTTTTCCCAGAGGATAAAACCGAAATCCAGATTCTGGATAAAAAAACGTTCGCCGTTGTAGTTCACTTGCGGAATTAACACCAGCGGAATATCCGGCGTGGCTTCCAGCGGATTGGTGCGCACCCCGGCGCCAATACCCAGGCTTAATTCCCATTTACCGATTTCAACACAGTCGTCCGCCTCCGGCTCACAGGCAAGCGCACTGCCAACAAATAGGGCAGAGACAAGTGCGGCAGCAAGTGTGCGAAACGGGTATTGGAACAAGGTCATAGGTATGTATTGAACAGGTTAATAAACACAATGTTATTTATAAATCACTTTAGTGGTGAGTGCTGTAATGAATTGTAGACCTGGATGACGGAAACTGGCCTATTACAATTTATTACATATTCGTTCACATCCATTACAGATTCCCTCTACAAGCCGACTTAGGATACCAGCAAGCTTAGGCTCACCACAAAAATCATAAATCTACTGTTAAGGAGTTGCTGTATGAAACCTTTGGTCAAAATCGCTTTGCTCAGTCTTCCGCTGGCTGCCTGCGGCGGCGGCAGTTCCAATCAGGCAGGGGTCGACCCCAAACCAGAAATCAATACTGATTATTCCGCGCTCTCTGCCAGCAAGCTCGAACCCGGCCCATTGCGTCAGGCATCGGCCAGTGAGTTGTCGGAGCTGGTGAAAAACGGTCTGCGTGTATCGCTGGCGCAAAATCAAAGTTACGGCATGATGATTCGCGAAACTGCGGTCACTAATGCGAGTGATAGTAAAAGCGGCGGGGATTTTTCCGGCAACACGTTTTCAGGAACCAATGTTCAAGTCGCCAATGTCGATGAAGCCGACAGCGTAAAGTATGACGGCCGTTATATTTATCTCGCCACACCCACCGAATATACCGACACAGGTGCAAGCGCGAGCTTAAAAATTCTCGCTACCGACCCGGCCAACGCCAGTGTTAGCGAAGTCAGCAATACACCGCTCGATACAACACATTGGGGCGGTGTGTCGGAAATGTATTTAGTTGATAGCGCGCAAGGTACTACTGGTGTTGCCACTATTCGTCGCTCCTGGGATTTTATCGCCTTCAATGAAAAAGTCGTTACCGATGTCAGCAGCGATGGCAAACCCTTGATGGTTGACGAAGCCGATGCCGCGCGCAGCGCTATGATCTGGCCCTATCAAATGGACAACGGCATTGAAATAACCTTGTTCGATGTGCGCACTCCCGCAACGCCAGCAAAAACCTGGTCGCTTGCGATTGATGGCGATTTACTCAGCACCCGTAAAATTGGCAACACGCTGTATGTCATCAGCAGTTTTGTGCCCAGCATTCCCACGTTGGATTACGCTGCCGAAACCAAAGATGCAAAAATCGCCAACGAAAGATTAATCGCCACAACCCAAGTTGAAAAATTATTGCCGGAATATTCCATCAACGGCGGCAGCCCGCAAGCGCTCAACAGCGCCAATGGTTGCATGATTCCAGCAAGCACCAAAAAGACTGACGGTCACTTAAGCTTGATTAATATCACTGCGATTAATTTAAGCTCGCAACAATTAATTGAATCCGTCTGTGTGAATAGCAATGTGGAAACCGTTTACGCATCCACTGAGAGTATTTATCTTGTCGGTTCCGATTACAGCCGCTGGGAAAGTTGGCAAAGTTTTAGCGTAGTGCATCGTTTTGCTCTAGACGCTAATGGTGTCGATTACTCTGCAACGGGTTCTGTAGAAGGTGTATTGGGTTGGGGCTCGCCATCGTTCCGTATGGATGAGCACAAAGGTGTATTGCGCATGGTCACCACCAATTACGGTGAAACCGGTGAGCCAGTACATAAATTAAGTATTTTGCAAAAAGTCACTGGCCGCAGCGAATTGGAAGTGGTTGCGCAATTACCGAATAAAACTCATCCGGAAACCATTGGCAAACCACGCGAAGATATTTTTGGTGTGCGCTTTAATGGCGACAAAGCTTATGTAGTGACCTTCGAGCGCAAAGATCCGCTTTACGTAATTGATCTTGCCAATCCGTTAGATCCAAAAATTGCAGGCCAATTAGAAGTACCCGGCTTCTCTACTTACCTGCATCCGATTGGCGACAATTATTTATTTGCACTCGGCAATGAAACCAACAGCGACGGCTTCGCCACCGGTGTAAAAGTATCGCTCTACGACATTCGCAATCCAGCAGCGCCTAGCGAAATTAGCAAACATGTTTTTGGCAGTGCCTACAGCTGGAGCGAAGCCCTCTACGACCACCGCGCCCTCTCCTTCTTAAACGCCAGCGTCGATCAACTGCGCATTACCCTGCCAGTGACCTTGTATGAAGAAGTAAAAGGCGAAGAGTTTGTATCCAGCCGCTGGGTAAACAACAGCCTCTACCAATTTGAAATAAACGGATTAGCTGATGGGAAACTATCACTCGACCATGTTGGCTCAGTAATTTCCGAAAGCAGCGACAACCAAGAATACCCACTCTGGAACGGCAACGACCGCGGCATACTCCACGACGATGCATTGTTTTATGTGCATGGTTCTAAGGTAATTGCGGGGCCGTGGAAAAAGTAGATTGTTTTAAATAGATCGATAGCAAAAAGCCCAGCCGGTTTTTAACGGCTGGGCTTTTTTATCGAGTTTTCAGGTAGTATGTAAATAAATTATTTACCTCCAAGCTTTAATAATTCTCACCCCCAACAATCGACTCTCCACCTCTGGGATAAATCCGTAGGTTGCTGGTGAAGAACGAACCGCAACATTAAATTGTTTCCGATTGCGATTGAAAAATTTCGAGCAAATTTGAGATAAAAAACACTAATGAAGATCGAGCATTTATTAAAGTAACTTTGATGGTTTAGCTTTCGGCCAAAGACTGAATTAACGCACATGTGAATTGGGCATTGCTACCCAATCTTCATATGTCATCAATCCTCCAGTTCATATCTCAAAGCTTTCCCTCGACGATTTGACCACTACATAGCTTGTCCGC
The DNA here is from genome assembly GCA_963971905.1 of uncultured Cellvibrio sp. Taxonomy (GTDB): domain Bacteria; phylum Pseudomonadota; class Gammaproteobacteria; order Pseudomonadales; family Cellvibrionaceae; genus Cellvibrio. The sequence continues at coordinate 15,313 of CAXAVL010000028.1, read as the reverse complement.
AACTTTTTTCATGAGCCGCGCCCGTTCGTCAAGAAACTCTTCATAATTATTTTCCATGAGTTGAACAACCGGAACCAAATGAGATTCCAATCTGCGCTCAACTTCGGCCTGACCGAGAGATGTTGCCTCCATTCTTTCAGTTACGTAGTCTGATGGAGTTTTGGCAGAGATATTTCTATTTGTTCTCCAAGAGATTAATGCACAATTTAACGCTCTATTTATCTCATAATCTTTATAATTCTTTTCTTTAAGCCAAGCCTGAGGAAAAATATGATGGTACTCTCTGGTTTGTATATTTTCATAGGAAGCTGGCGCACCGTCAGCAAAATCGAATCCACCAGATTTTAACCCGATAGTCAGAACAGCTCTAGCCAATCGATCCTTCCGATATGGCCAGCTTGAGGATTTTAGCTCTTCAATACCGGCTATTGGATATTGAAGCTCGTCGAAAATCTCTGGAGCTCCGACACCTGTTTTAATAAGACTTAACAAGCTTTTGTAATCGGAAAACGCCCTGCTATTAGTCGTTCTGTCATATCTCTCTGTAAAAAAAGATCGCCAAATATATTTACGAAGAATTACACGTATTTCTCCTTCCTTATCTAAGCCCTCGTCTGCACCACCCCACAAAGCAGCTAGAACATAGACAACAACATCACTCGGTAGCCGTCTTGAATCCATTATTTTTTCTTCAGTTAGAAAGGCTACAGCTTTTTTAATGCCAGTTTTTATTGTTGTCCAATATCCATCAAAAGACGAAGAAAAATCACTAGAAAGGTAGGTTCCCTTAGATGGCAGCCTGTTACCGAGCAACGCTGCTACAGCAAGGACGATATCTTCTGGGTCATTGTATCTTGATATATTCGACACTTCTTTCTTAAGCTCTTCGATATATCCATGGAGAGATTTTCCAGAAGCTGCCTCAATCTGTGCAACCACGATATCAAAAGGTGTAAGTGGTGACGACGATGTATTCATTTGAATAAACACATCTAACGCCACTTCTGGTTTAGTAGAAACTGGTAATGAAAGGAATGGAATATTAAACACTGAAAATTTATGCCTTAGTTTATTTCCAATTTCGCTAATTTCCAGTAGACAATCCATGTCCCCATTCGATGCTTCTTTTGCCCATGCTTTAAATTGTTTTTCTGCTTCTGTGTCAGGCCTTAAGAGGCAGACAGGTATGTATTTCCGCCGCCACAACTCCACAGGAGAATTTGCCCAGAGCGGATATTTTTCTTCTTCTTTGATATATCGGGCTAATGACGTAGCGTAGTAAGGAAGCTCTAATTCCTCGTCCTTTTCAATTTTAATAAAGTATGTTCTTTCTTCATAAAGATCATTCAGTGCCCGCCAGAAAGCAGTTAATCTTTGCTGACCATCCAGAAGATGTTCCGTGATTTTCTCACCATCCTTAGGAGCCCCAACTATAGGTCTGGAAAGAAAAGGCTCTTTTTCACCTATATCAAGAGTCAGTATCGCACCAGCTGGCAACTCTTTTAATACCGTGTTCAGCAGTGATGAAATCTGTGTATAGCTCCACGCTTCGAATCTTTGAAACCGAGGCAATACAATTTGTCTCGTTCTGACTCGTGTCATCCAATCAGGTAACGCTCTATTTCTTGCTTCCATAACGAATCCTTAAATATCTTTTTTAGATGTGTATATCAATCTGATTGCAACTGTAGATATGTATCAACTAGTGTTTGTCCTTGTACTAAACACATTAGGTAGATTACTGTCCTTAAGCATCTTGTGGTTCATAAACTCAGTCTAAGCGACCTGCCCCAAACTACAGGCCTTCGGCCTTCAACACACAAAAATCAATTAAAGACTATCTCACTAAATACCGCCAATCGGAATTACAGTTTATTACGGGTTGAACCTGTAAAGGCATTGAATCTCTTGCTCATTATGGGGGGAAGTAATGCAGAGCCTTAAAATAAACCCTCCGAACACTGAGGTGTTGGGAGGGTTTATTTTCAGACAAACCGTTTAATTACAATTTGCCATTTTCATAATCATGCGCCAATGATTTTAAGTAGTCCATCAGCCCATTTTGAAACAACCATGGGTCAGAAAGGGAAAGGGTTTGCATGTTGCGTGGAGCCATATGACTACGGCGGCTGCCATTGGTAATCGCATAACCTGGATGCGGACAACCTGCATTGGCGCTGCGCATAATGTGTAAGTCTTCACCTACTACAATTTCTTCGTAGCTGATTTTATTAGCAGGCAGACCACCATCTTCCGGAGATTTAAAGAACTTTTGTTCGATTACATCAATCAGCCAACGAATTGCCTCAAGAGGCATTTCAAATTGATCGGCCAGTAACTCTTGCTCGCCATAATGCTTACTTGTTGATGGATAGACATGCAACCGCTCTGTATAAACTAATAAATGCTGATCTTGTTTTATAAAGTAAAAATCTTCGCCATTTACTTCTTGTGGACTTTTAAAAAATTTGAGTAGCCTATGTTCAGGTAATGAATTAAGCGGATCATACTGTTGAAATAATTGCATAAGATTAAATCCTTAAATTGGTTCCATAATAATGCGTTTAGCACTACCGCCAGTTTCGAGCTGGCCGAGCGTTTGCGGATTTTTATCATAGGTGAATGTTTCCATTACGCCACATTCATTAGAACAACCTGCGATCAGATTTTTGGTGGTTCCGTCTCCTGTGTAGTGTTCATTAGCACCTAATCGTTCGTGGATTTTTATACGGGATTCAAAGTTTTCCTTGTCTGTATCATTTGTGAAATTAGTATCCGCATAGAGCTGGATATCTTTTTCTTTATCAATACTCAATCCGTCTTCTTTAAATCCCACAATATGTTCCGCATATTCTTGGTTATACTTCGGCGTCATTACCTTATCGACAGCGTCCGGTTTAATACCTTTAATTTCATGCTTAGCAAATTTGCCTAAGTTTTTGTGTGTTGGGACAATAGTAACGGCCTGACCTGCGCCGGCGGCATGTGTATCGATAATCACCAAGGTATAAGAATTTTTAGGTTTATATTCAACGCCAATGAGTCCGCAAAGTGTTGGAGGATCTGTATCGCCGTTCTCCATCTGGTTAAATGTAGTTGACCAGTATTTCACTTCGCCGTTTTTCATCTGTCCAATATATCCATCATCACCTGCGTATTTGGTTTCAATTATACGAACCACAAAACGATCATCTAATTCACCTTTTTGCGCAAGCGCACGCACTTGTGCATCAGTGTATTTGGATTCATAGCCTGGTTTAATCAAACGCTGACGCGCATCTTCTAAACGTTGATGACACTCATCAAGGCTCTGCGGAAGTTTGGCTTGTGATGTGCCTTTTGGTACGGACTTGTTATCAGAGGTTTTTTCAACCACCCTTCTCACACCAGCAACCAATGCCCCAGACACTGCGCTTGCTTCCGCCTGCTCCGCCATCATTCTGCGTTTTTGTGCGCCTAGTTGCTTTGCATATTCTTCTAATGTTTTTGTGCAATGTTCGCTGTAATTAAACGGGTTTGCGATCCACTCGCCGCCGTCGGGGTGTTCTGCTAACGGGTTCCATTTGAAAATGGGGGCGAAGGGAATTTTTGGGCGGGAGACGGAGAAATATTGGCCTTCAAAAAACAAACGACGCAGATGATTTTCTACATAGTCGTGATTAGAAAGCGGATCGTAGTGCGGGACTTCGGCGCGGCGGAAGTCTTCCAGGTTTTGTATGGGCGGCGCGAACGGGTCGCGTCCCTGAATGGCTTTTATGGCGTGCTCGTGGGCAAATACGGGAGATTCGATATAAGGGAGATCTTCCCAGGTGAGGTCGTAACGGGATTTAATTTCTAAAATAGAAAACATAGGAACAGTCCTTTGTGTTCAATGGGATGAACAAATCTTTGTTATCTGCAAAACAGCGCGAGCACGTTAATGGGTTGCAGGCCACATGGTCAAGCCAAGGTGTGTGATGGATTGCCCAGAAAATAGATTGCTATTACATTTTTTAACGTCTTGCTACATATCCGCCACAGATTCGCCCTGCGCAAGCACCCACAATCGATTCAGTGTGATCCACTCAATTTGAGCGACATTAACTGGAGCCCCAAAATGCAAATCCTTTCTGCGTTGACTAAAAAATTGCTTAAAAAATCCCTGTTTATTTTTCCGCTACTCGGGTTACTCAGCGCCTGTGGTAGTGATAACGACGATATAAAACCAGACCCCAATACCAAGGTGTTACATATTGATTTCAACGATAGCATTGCCGGCTGGAAAACCGGTTTTGCTGATTATCCTGCCGGTGAGGAAACATTTTATGAATTGGGCTCCAGCCACAGCAATTTGCCCGCTGCGTTAAATACTCAGCGCAAAGGCTATAAGGTGACTGGCAATAATCACAGCGACGACCTGTTTATGTTTGTCACAAAAAAGGTCGATGGACTTGAGCCCAACACTCGCTACGATTTTCGTTTTAAAGTGACCTTCGGGACTAATGCGCAAAATAATTGCGTCGGCATAGGCGGCTCGCCGGGCAACAGTGTGTGGATTAAAGTGGGGGCGACAAAAACCGAACCTAAAGCGGTAGATGATGGCACTGGTTTTTTATTATTAAATTGGGATAAGGGCAACCAGGCAGCCGGCGGTAGCGATGCAATTATTGCCGGTGATTTTGCTAATAGCCAGGAATGCAGTACCACCGATGTTGTGACAACTTACTTAAAAAAATCGGTGATGACAGAAAAAGGCGCTTATTCAACCATAACGGACGATCAAGGTAGCCTGTGGTTATTAGTAGGTACTGATTCAGGTTTTGAAGGCACTACGACAATTTATTATATGGATTTGGAAGTGGTTGCAACTAAGAAGTAATTTTTCGTCCGGGTAAAACTAAAAGAGCCGCAATCGCGGCTCTTTTTTTAACATTGATCAATGTGTATTAGCGATGCTTAATCTTATCGCCTTCTTTCAAACCTTCTACGATTTCAATATTGATGCCGTCGGAAATGCCGGTTTTAACTTCGCGCTTGTCGAATTTTTGTGGGCCGGTTTCGATTTCAACAAATTGCGCTTTTTCTTCGATAATCAAGTTGCCTTCATTGATAGCGACTACGTTTTCCTTTTTTTCCAGCACTATGTCTGCATTAGCGCTGTAGTTGGAGCGCAGGAATAATTTGTCGCTGAGTTTTACTGCAGCGCGAATCTGGAATTTAATTGTGCCTTGGTCAGTTACACCTTTAGGTGAAATATATTCAAGGATTGCGGTAAAGGGTTCGCCTTCTAACGCGCCTACATCTAACTCCAACTCCATGCCCTCGCGAATTTTGCCGACTTCAGACTCATCCACCATGCCTTCAAAAATCATATCGGTCATATCGGCCAAAGTTGCCACTGTGGTGCCTGAACCAAAGGAACTGGTTTCGACAATAAATGCACCTTCTTTAAACGGAAGATCCAAAATCATGCCGGTCACTGTGGCCGGAATCATATTGGATACTTTGTCTGATTTTTTGGTAGCGCCGGATTTCATCAACAGCAAATTATTTTCGGCCGAGGCCACTGCTTCTTTTTGCAACTCGTAGTTCAATAAAAATTTATTGTATTCCGATTCGGAGATTAATTTGTCGGCGAACAATTTTTTCTGCCGCTCAAATTCAACCGTGGCATTTTCAAAATTGATTTTCGCCGATTCCAATTGTGACTCTGCTTGGTTGAGCATCACCATATTGGGTGCCAGAGTGATCTTGGCAATAATATCGCCCTTATTTACATTCTGCCCGGCCATCACATAAAGCTTTTCTACCACGCCAGATACTTGCGATTTGATTTCCACTTCGCGGCGCGGAATTACTTTGCCCACTGCCACTGTCTTTTTCACAATCGTGGTTTTAAATACCTCGTCGGAGGTATAGTTCACGGGCTTTTCCTGCGACTTGTTATACAAAAATACTGCCGTACCAATAAATACTACGGCGATCAAACCTAACACTGCGTACCAGATAAACTTTTTCATGGTGTCCTTCTTGTGATTGCTGATATTAAAATGTGTTAAAAACAATTACTCATCTTGCAGCGCAACGATTGGATTCACGCCCGCTGCTTTGGCCGCTGGCATAAGTGACGCGAGTAGACCCGAGATCACCAATACCAATAAAGCGGCAAATGCAGTTGCAAAATCCACTTCTGGTTTGCCAAAAAAACCCGCTTTGCCGCCACCGGCTTCCAATAGTTTTCCTACGCCTTCCAAAATTAATACGCCTATTACCAAACCCATATAGCCAGCAACAGTCGTAATAAAAATTGATTCCTGCACGATCATGCCGACAATCGAGTTGGGCGTTGCGCCCAAGGCTTTACGCAAACCTATTTCGCGCGTGCGCTCCTTCACTACAATCAACATAATATTGCCGACCCCGATGGCACCGGCCATGATGGTGCCAATCGCCACCACCCAACTAAATACCGCAATACCGGTGAATAGACCCTCGACTTTGTCGAACTCGTTTTGCAAATTAAAACTGCCAAAGACTCCCACATCATCCGGGTTTACTTTTTTCAGCTCCTTGAGATATTTTTTGACATCCTCTTCTGCGACTCGCGCATGAATACCGGGTTTGGGTTGAATGACAAAACTGCCAATATTTCCAACCTGGTTAAACGCATAACGCAGTGTTTCATTGGGCAGATAGATTTTTTCCTCTTCTTGCTGCTGGTTACCGTTTGCAGTGGATTCAAATACCCCAATAACGGTAAAACTGATGCCATTAATGGTGATGTTTTTTCCGAGCGGACTTTCACCTTCAGCAAATAATTGGCTGCGAACACGGGTGCCTATAATCACCGTTTTGCGTTTTTCCAAATCATCCAATTCATTAAAGTAGCGCCCTTCTTTCATACGCAAGGAATGAATGTTATCCATATGCGCATGCGTACCTTCTATATAAAAAGTCCCGTTTTTATCTTTGTGTACTGTATAGGGTGGTGTACCGCTCCAAATACCTACGGAATTTTGGCCGCGCACAAAACCCACACTGGCGACATTTTTTTCAATTGCGGCTACGTCTTCCGGCTTAAGCCCAATTTGACGGCCGATTGGCATACCTTGGTAGGGCATTTGGGTATTGCCTTGCACCCAGACCCAAACAATATTCGGCACACGTGGAAAGCCTTCATTCACACCGTTTTCCAAACCCTTACCCGCACCGAGCAATAGGGTGAGCATAAAAATGCCCCAGAAAACGCCGAAGGCAGTTAACGAAGAGCGTAGTTTGTGCTGGCCAAGGGTTTTGAAAATCTCTTGCCACTTTTCCGTATCAATAATCATCGGTAGCTCCTTTAATCGGCGCGCATGGCTTCAATGGGCATAATTTTCGCGGCGCGTAATGCGGGCATTAAACCTGCCAGAGCGCCAATCACTACCAATAAAATAATGGCGGTAATCGCTACCTGAAAATTAATTTCCGGATTTTTAAAATAGGGTAATTGGGCTCCCACCGAGTTTATTGCAAAGGCAATCAATTCAATGAGGCCGACACCCATGACCAACCCTGCATAACCCGCAATTCCGGTAACTAAAATCGATTCAAATAAAAGTGTGCTGACAATACTGAACGGTGTTGCACCCAGTGCTTTGCGAATGCCAATTTCCCGCGTGCGCTCTTTTACGGTGATGATCATGATATTGCTCACCCCGACAATGCCCGCCATTAAGGTACCCAAACCGACAAACCAGATAATGGCGTTAATACCAAAGAATAATCCGTTTACCATTTTCGCAGGTTCAGCCATATTAAATGAACGAATTGCGCGTTTATCTTCCGGCGAAACCGAATGGCGGCGCTGCAGCAAATCGATCACTTTTTTCTCTAGTTCAAAACCATCCATACCCAATTCGGGGCGCAGCCAAATGGAACCTATGCGGTTACTCTCACCAAACATTTTTTGAAAAGTGGGCTGGGGAATATAGATGCGCTCGGAGTCTCGCCCACGATTACCCTTGTCGTAGAACACACCGACCACTTTCATCATCACACCGTTTACACGAATATCTTTATTAACTGGATTTACATCCTTACCAAATAAACGCTCGGCAACTACTGAGCCAATAACTGTGATTTTGCGTAGCTCTCGCTCATCCAACAGATTCATTTTTCGCCCCAGATTAAATGGAATACTTTCCTTCACATCAAAGTATTCATCCGGCACACCCAGCACGGCGAAATTTGCATTTTTTTGTTCATAGATAAGGGATATACCATTGCGCTGATTTTCCGCGGCAATAAAACGTACACCGGGAATTTGTTGTTTAATCGCGTCTACATCATCCAGTGTTAATTGAATTTGCCGCCCCAACCCCATGCCTTTGTAGGCAACAGACGTAGTACCGGTATAGGCCACAATAAAATCCAATACATCTGAACCAAAATCTTCATATACGCCATTTTGCATACCGCGCCCGGCTCCGAGCAGCAGAATCAACATGAAAATACCCCAGAAGACGCCAAAGGCGGTCAAGGCAGTGCGCAATTTATTTTGGCGCAGGGTGTAAAGAATTTCTTGCAGGCTATCGATCATAAAAATTAACCCAGAATTTCTTCTTCATCTTGATCGGCAATTTCATCCACGTGATGCGAATGGTGCTGCTGACCGGAAATAATAAGACCGTCTTTTAAAATAATCTGGCGCTGGGTTTGATCGGCAATATCCTGTTCATGGGTGACTATCACAATGGTATTGCCCAGCTGATGCACTTCTTTGATTAGCGCCATCACTTCTTGAGTGGTTTGGCTATCGAGTGCGCCGGTGGGTTCGTCGGCGAGAATCACTTTGGGTTTGGTCACTAGCGCGCGGGCAATGGCCACGCGCTGTTTTTGTCCGCCCGATAATTCGTTGGGCATGTGTTTGGCGCGGCTGCTTAAACCCACCATTTCCAAATATTGATCGGCGCGATAATTGCGCTCTTTGCGGCCAACACCCTGGTAATACAGCGGCAACGCGACATTTTCGGTGGCATTTTTAAACGGTAATAAATTGAATGACTGAAACACAAAACCTAATAATTCATTGCGCATCTTCGCGGCGGTTTTTTCTTTCAGATTTTTGACTTCGCGCCCAGCGAGAAAATAATCGCCTTGGTCATGGGTATCCAAAATACCGAGAATATTGAGCAGGGTCGATTTGCCCGAACCGGAAGAACCCATGATCGATACCAATTCGCCTTCGCGGATATGCAGGTCAATGCCTTTTAATACATGCAGTGGCTGTTCACCCGAGTGATAGTACTTGTGAATGTTATGCAGTTTGATCATGGTAGCGTCCTATTAGCTATGCTGCTGTGGTGCCGGTTTAAACCGTTTACAGCTTAAAGGCTTTGGCATAAATGTCCGGTTTATTTACCTTGGCTTAACACTCTAATGACAAGTGTCAGTACCGCCGATTTATTGCAATTGCCTGTATTGATCTATTGGATGTGTATTGGCTGAATTTGGATTCACTGGGGTGAAAAAATTTATTCACCCGGTTCAGTTTCTTGTTATTCATCTTGCAGCGCGGTAATCGGATTAACCGATGCGGCTTTCAGCGCGGGCAAAAGCGCCGCGAGTGCGCCTATCACCACCAATACTGCAAGGGCATAAAATGCTGTACCTATATCAATAAAGGGTGAAGAGAACATGCCATTGCCCTTACCCATATTGATTAACACCGATTTGACCAATTCAAGTACCGCAACACCAGCCACCAAACCGGTGTAACCCGCGACCAGTGTAATTACCAGCGATTCATGCATAATCATTAGGCTGATATTGGTTGGTGTTGCACCCAGCGCTTTGCGCAAACCAATTTCGCGGGTACGCTCTTTGACTACGATCAGCATGATATTACCCACGCCAATTACCCCGGCGATGATGGTGCCTATGGCCACCATCCAACTAAAACCGATAATGCCGTTAACCAGATTTTTATTTTGCAAATACTCTTGTTCACTGTTGTAGGTATTCAATACACCCTGATCATCGGGGTGGATTTTCTGGCGGTCATAAATTACTTTTTTAATTTGCCTTTCCAGTTCCTGCGTATTTTGGTGTGCGCCCGGTTGGATTAATAACTGATTGAACCTGTCCATTTGGTTGAAGGTTTTGCGCAGAGTTGTATTGGGCAGAAACACACTGATGCTTTGATTTTGGTCACCGCTATCGGGTTGGGTAGATTCATAAATGCCTACCACCTTAAAACTGATACCCTGAATTTTTATAAACTTTCCGATTACGTCAGTTTCATCTTTAAACAGGATTGGACGAACCCGCGAACCAATGACTGCTACTTTTCTAAATTCATCTTCATCGAGCTGGTTGATATAGCGGCCGTCCACAACACGATTAGTATTTAATCCAGCCCAACCGCCGTGGGTCCCTATTACCCAAAAGGAACCGCTGTTTTTCTCATTGACCACATATTGCGAACCTCTCAACCAATTGATACCGGCGAGGGTTTGCAAACCGGGAATTTTTTGGTTGATCGCATCTATATCATCTTGGGTGAGACGGATTTCCCGGCCTTTAGGCAAACCCTTGTAAGCAAATTGGGTAACATTGGAGGGCCGCATAAGCACGATATTTTTACGATCGCCAAACAAAGCATCTACATTGTTGCTATAACCTTGGCCAAAACCCAACATGATTACCAGCATAAAAATGCCCCAGAAAACCCCAAAAGCAGTTAACGCTGTGCGCACTTTTTGTTTTTTTAATGCGGCAATAATTTCTTGCCATTTGTCCCAATCAATCCATGTGGCAAACATTATTCAGCTCTCATCGCTTCAATAGGCATAATGCGCGCGGCGCGCAGTGCGGGCATTAAACCGGCTAATACTCCGGCAATAACCAATAACAACAGCGCACCCAAGGCAATGCTTAAATCAATTTCAGGCTGTTGAAAGAAAGGCAATTGAATGTCCAATTTTTCTAAAATCGCTGCAACACCTTCAAGCAGTGCTACACCGGTAATCAACCCGGTATAACCCGCGACACTGGTCACTAAAATAGATTCACATAAAAGACTGCCGACAATGGACAAAGGATTTGCACCCAAGGCTTTGCGGATACCAATTTCACGCGTGCGCTCGCGCACGGTGATAATCATGATATTGCTCACACCGACAATTCCCGCGAGCAAGGTGCCTATACCCACCAACCAGATAAAAATATTTAAACCATCAAAGGTTTCTTTAACATCCTTGGTAACACGCGAGTAATTCATCACAAAAATTGCGCGATTATCGGTCGGCGCTATGTGATGCCTTTCTTTCAGAAAATTTACAATTTCATCTTCCAAAGCTATGCCGTCCACACCAGCATTTGGGCGCACGGCAAACAGATCAAGATAGGTGCCACCGCCAAAGGTTTTTTTAAACGCACTCACTGGCATATATACGCGCTCCGACATACGCCCTTGGTTGCCCTTATCGTAAAATATGCCTACAACTTTAAAGATAACTCCGTTGACCTGGATATCCTTGCCGAGAGGGTCTTCGTTTGCAGAAAATAATCGTTCCTGCACCCGAGTACCAATCACGCAGACTTTACGGCTATCTTCTTTATCAAAATAATTTAACCGGCGACCGTTATTAAATTCGACTTTCTCTTTGATATTAAAATATTGGTCGCCGACACCCAGCACTTGGAATACACCGGAGCGAGTGCCGTTGTTTACCAAAATATCGGAGTTGATAAAGTTGCCGAGGGGATTTTCACTGGAGAGAAAACGCACACCGGGAATATTCTGGCGAATTGCCAGCATATCTTCCTCGGTAAAGTTGATTCGTCGCCCGACAGAAAAGCCCTTGTAGGGGATAGAGGTGATATAGGGTTGGATCCACATGGAGTCTTCGGTGTCATTGAAATTACCTTCTAAAAAGGCTTTTTCCATGCCCCGCCCAGCACCGAGCAGCAGGATCAACATCAGAATGCCCCAGAACACACCAAAGGCAGTTAGCCCAGTGCGCAATTTGTTCTGGCGCAAAGTAAAGAGGATTTCTTGCAGGCTATCCATAATGATTTCCTAATCATATGTAGCAATAACGCTGGATAAGTGCTTTGACGCACCTACCTCCCTATCAGATTCACTTCAAGGAATTATTTTTAGGCACGTAAAATAGCACAGGAATAGCCGCAATGGAAAAAATCCCTCCGACACCAGCACGCACCGGAGGTAAAATAACTGATCAGCCTAAGGGTGCTGCGCTCTGATAAGTCAATTCGCAGAGAGATAAGCAAATTCCCAGGTTGGGGGATATGGGAATTTGCTTTACTCATTTGATATGACGTGTGTTAGTTGTTTTTAGATTCAATAAAAAAGCGCACCCATTACTGAATGCGCTTTTTTATAGGTAAATTAAATCTGTTTAAATTAAGCTACTTTACCGCTGCGATTCACACCATTAATCAGTGCTTTAACCGCTGAGGTAATAATGTTGCGGTCTTGCCCCACACCGTACACCGGTTTGCCGTTTTTCACTTTGATTTCAACATAAGTTACTGCGGCTACATCGGAGCCTTCGCCCACAGAGTGTTCGTGGTAGTCAATTACACTCACTTCGCCATCGATAAACTGGCTGATCGCGTGAGCCGCAGCATCTATAGGGCCGTTGCCGCTGCCGCTGATTTGCACGGTTTTATCCTGATGTTGCGCGTGAATCACTATATCAACTTGATGGGTGTCATCCTGCTCAGTGAACTTACTCGACTGATAAGTAATGGGTGAATTCACCGCAAAATATTCATCGTTAAAAATGCGGGCAATGTCATTGGCTTTCACTTCTTTGCCGGTGCTATCACTGACTTTTTGCACTACGCCGCTGAATTCAATTTGTAAACGACGGGGCAATTGCAAACCAGCTTCTTGCTGCAACAAGAAACTCACACCACCTTTACCGGATTGGGCATTTACCCGCACCACCGCATCGTAACTGCGATTTAAATCCGCTGGGTCTATGGGCAAATATGGCACTTCCCACAGGGCTTCTTTTTTCTGTACCGCAAAACCTTTTTTGATCGCGTCCTGATGGGAACCGGAAAACGCGGTAAAGACTAATTCACCGGCATAAGGGTGACGCGGATGCACGGGCAACTGGGTGCACTCTTCATGCAATTTGCGTATGCGGTCGATGTCAGAAAAATCCAAACCCGGGTGAACACCTTGCGAATACAAGTTCATCGCCAAGGTCACCAAGCACACATTACCGGTGCGCTCGCCATTGCCAAACAAACAACCTTCAATACGATCGGCACCCGCCATTACCGCTAATTCTGCCGCTGCCACTGCAGTGCCGCGGTCATTGTGCGGATGCACGCTAATGATGATGGAATCGCGGCGATTGATATTGCGGTGAATCCATTCAATTTGATCCGCGTAGGTATTCGGAGTATTCATCTCCACAGTCGCGGGCAAATTTAAAATCAATTTCTTTTGTGGTGATGGATTCCAAATATCCACCACTGCATCGCACACGTCTTTTACTAATTCAATTTCAGTAGAAGAAAACACTTCGGGTGAATATTGGAAAGTCCAATCCACTTCTGGCGCTTGTGCGGTTAATTCTTTGCACCATTTGGTGCCTTGGATCGCAATATTTTTTACACCCGCTTCATCGGTGTTGTACACAATTTTGCGGAACGCTGGCGCCAGTGGATTGTACATGTGCAAAATCGCACGCTTGGCACCGCGCAAACTCTGCACGGTTTTTTCAATCAAGTCGTAACGCGCTTGCACCAAGACTTCGATGGTCACGTCATCGGGAATTAAATTTTCTTCAATCAATTGGCGAGTGAAGTTGTAATCAATTTCACTCGCGGAAGGAAAACCGATTTCGATTTCTTTAAAACCAATCGCCGCCAATTCTTTAAACATACGCATTTTGGTGGCAACCGACATAGGGTCAATCAGTGCCTGATTGCCATCGCGCAGGTCAGTGCTCATCCAGATCGGCGGTTTTTCAATATGGTTGTTGGGCCATTGACGGTCGGGCAAGGACACGCCGACAAAACGCTGGTATTTACTGGATGGATTGGCAAGCATGATCGACTCCGATTTATAAAGCTTCTTGTGTACTGCTGGTGGTCTTGCGGTTTTAGCTGATGCAGCGAATCTGGCAGGGAACTCTGGGGATAGCAGGTGCCAGTTTCCAGTGATGCGGTCGCATAGGTGGAAACCCCAAACCCGCGCGGATAGCGCCGGGGCTTTTATCAGCATGGAATCAGTATAGAGCGACCAGCTTGGCAGATGATTGCTAAAAGCTATTCTGCATCTATTTCAATTGAAATTTTATTGCTATATATATAATTTATAGAGCATAAAATTGCTGTATAAATATATAAGGTAGCTTTTAATATCGTAATTAGCACTTCTTTACATTGTGATTGAAAAGTGACCTACGACATATTAGGATCTTTGCTGTACAGATAACCACACTGTACGCAAATACAATTTTGTACTTTATGAGGGTTCATCATGAGACATAGAAGTGCGATTACTGGTCAATATGTAACAGAGAAATTTGCAGCAAAACACAAAAATACAACGGTTTCTGAACGAACCAAGAAGACCACCAACGACAAACCAAAGACCAAGAAATAAGTTTTTCCACGGCCCTAACAATTCCCTTGCTAGGGCTATTTTTGAACATGTGAGGAACTAATGGAACTTGATCGTTACGATCGTCTGATATTAGAAACACTGCAGCGCAATGGACGAATAACCAATCAAGAGTTGGCTGACAGTATCAATCTTTCGCCATCTCCATGTTTAAGGCGTGTAAGCAAACTTGAAGAATCCGGCCTGATCGACGGTTACGTCGCCCTGCTCAACGCCCGCAAACTCGGGCTGACCCTATTGTCCTTCATCCAAATCAGCATGGATAAACACACACCAGATCGCTTTGATATGTTTGAAAAAACCGTGGGCGCCTACCCTGAAGTATTGGAGTGCCACTTAATTACCGGGCAATCGGCTGATTACTTATTAAAAGTCATAGTGAAAGATATGGATGCCTACCAGCAATTCCTACTGCAAAAGCTCACCCGCATTGAAGGCGTAAGCGGTGTGCACTCGTCGTTTGTATTGAAATCGCCGATTGATAAAACGGCGTTACCGGTGGGATAAAAAATAACCCCCTGAAGTAAACATTCAGGGGGTTATTTTTACTCGGAACAGATTAGCCTTTTGATGCTACCGGACGAAAATAATTCGCCCAGGAGACAAAGGCTTGGGCGTTGCGAGTTTGGATCCAGACTTTGCCTTTGCCGCGGAAGCGACAGACAAAACCTTCGCCGG
>CAXAVL010000027.1:0-27908 GCA_963971905.1 uncultured Cellvibrio sp. | reverse complement strand
CACAAGTAATTCAATACCAATTTTTCCAATTCGCCCAGTTGCACAGAAAACGCTCACTTTAATCACTTATTGACATCGGAGAGCTTAAAGACATAAAAACCGATATGCAATCGGTTTTTTTGGGTAAGGAAAAGCTTCTCCGGAGTTTTTGTTTGTTATTCATCAAGGTTTTTCAATTGCTCTTTAGCATGGGACACATCCAATCCGAACGCATCCAATAGGACGATGGCTTTTTTAATCGTTCGCAAGTACTCATCCTTTTCTGGCAATTTGCGCTTGCACGACAATCCATTGGCAAGCAACCACTCTTGTATTTCAACAAGTCCAGTTTCTGTAAAACCATTTGATAGCAGAGTTTCTGCGCTAATGTTAGAGACATACTGCGGCGTAAGTTCATCAGTGGAGCGTAATTTCAACTGGAATACCAAATCATTCCGCAGCACCCTTCGGAGGGAATTTTTTGGCGAAGATAATACAGTTGATGCTGCATCAATATATTTTTGTGGATTAGTTCTAAGTCCTCAAGATCCCAGCGTAATTTCAAGTGCTGGCAAAATCGGGGTAAGGCACCTCTCGCTTGGGCACTGCTAAGCCCATACGGCTTCGCTCCTTCAGCTACTGACTTGCCACCTGCTATCGTAATCAGAATATTTGCTTTGGTCATATCAGAAATCATATTTTCTCCATTGCGCAATTATTTTTAAATCGTTCAAACTGAATCATTGTTATAGGCGGGCGAGGCAGTTAAGGATCTTTTTATAATCATGTAGTTATGCGGATCTTGCTTCTTTATTGAGTTGCATAAACTGAGGATGTGGCTTTTCAACATTAATTATTTTAAATCGTTGATGCCACTGACTACGCACTTCAACAAAGACCGTTTAATCTGTCGATGAGAATTGGTTGGCGGTAATGTCAATATCAGTACCATCAAACCTTATCCAAATATGCCGTTGGGATTTTTTATAGCGATTTTCGCCCTTGACTATTTTCAGAGATGATAGGCCAATTTTTTCAATCAAAAATTTTGCTAATAAATTCGAGGAAAACTCGCAGCAATTAACAGGAAAAAGATCCAGGGAATCAAATTGGAATCCATCCACTTTTGCTTTCAGGATTGCTTTTCGAAACAGGACAACTGGTGGCAGTAATTCCATGTCGCACAATAAAAGGAAGTTAATCGGGAGAGGCAGCGTAATTCATTTGGCGTGGAGATAGATGCTGCTATTTTATTGTGATGTATTGCTCTCGTCTTGCACGGAGTTAATAAGAATATCCAAACCCTCATGAGGATCAACACCTAACACCTGACAATACCTCACAAATTCAAGTACTTCAATTTTTCGACGATCCTGCTCCATCTTGCCCAGCACTGAATGATGTCGTCCCATCGCGAGAGAGGCTTCGCGCAGCGTCAAGCCACTCGTTTCCCGCTGCTTTTTTAGCCAGAGGCGTAGCTTTTCGTAATGAGGAGAGTAAGGAGATGATTTCATTGTCTCGATGATAGAGACAGGATAGAATGGCGCGAAATTCGAGACATGAGGCGTCAATCTCTATCATGAAATCTCTCACCGTTAAGTCCGGGCTACTCTCGGCATTATCATTGTTGGTAAACCGAGAGTTCACCGTACACGATCTCACAAAAGCTTATTTGAATGATCCGGCATGTCTTCATAGCTCCAAAAAAGCCGCTCGCCAGTTTGTTTATCGCAACATGCTCCGCCTTATCGATAATGGGGAATTGACCAGGGTCGTTGTCGATAGCGGCTGGCCTTTGTACCGGCTAACGCCGCAATTTCAAGCGCAGGCGGACGCTCCTGTAGTGACTACAACACCGTTAACGGCTCCGGAAAAAGCTATGGTCACAAACGATACTCCTCGCCAGAACCTTCAAGAGCGGCTAAATCGGCACAAATTGGAAATGTTATCCGCCATGGGCGAGACCGAGGAATATGATGCAATTTGCAGTGAGATTCCCGAGCTGCGAGATGATGTACAGCCTCTGTATAACCAATCCCGCGACAAGTGCTCCAAATTGCTGGGGCGAGTGAAAGCCCTTGAAAGCCTATTGGCGAGGGAAATAGGTTTGGCGCAATGAAGTTACGACGCTGGCAATCCAGATGCGTTGAACAAGCTCTACTGAAATTCAAGAATGAAGATAATCACTTCCTATGCCTCGCGACCCCCGGCGCAGGTAAGACTGTCATGGCGGCAACGTTGGCGCACCGGCTTTTACATCAGGGCATGGTCGATTTGGTATTGTGTTTTTCGCCCTCAATCATTGTGTCGTCCGATTTTCAACAAGCGCTGGAAAGTCATACCAGCTTTCGGATGGATGGTCGCCTCGGATCAAGGGGACAGTCTTTAACATATCAATCGATGTTGAGTTTGGGGGATGCATTTTGGGCATTGTTTCAAACTCATCGCGTTATGGTGATTTTTGATGAAATCCATCACTGCGCCGGTGACAACCTTGAGAATGCTAATGCCTGGGGTCAAACCATCATCCAGCATATCCAAGGGCGTGCGGCTTATACCATTGCTTTAACGGGCACACCCTGGCGTTCCGACCGAATACCTATCGCCTTATCCAGTTACTGCCAGCACAACAAAATCCGCTGTGATTTTATTTATGGAATGGCACAGGCAATTCGTGAAAATGTGTGTCGGGCACCCAGCATCACACTGGTGGACAATGACCGCATAATAGTGAAATGCGGTGATACTACGGAGAAATACGCATCCTTCGCAGAGCTGCTTAAGCTGTCCGACTGCTCTTACCAACAACTGATTGATAACGATGCACTGATTGTCTATTTATTAAAACAATCGTCTAAAAAATTGATGCAACTTCGCAAACAGCACCAGAATGCTGGCGGCCTTATCGTGGCAGCATCGGTAGATCATGCCTATAAAATTGCAATGCTACTGGAGCGTCACTTGGGCCAGCGCGCTTGTGTTGCCACCTATTTGGATGAAGATGCCCACGGCAATATACATACGTTTAGAAATAGCACCCAGCCCTGGATTATTTCTGTAGGAATGGTGAGCGAAGGCACTAACATTCCACGACTGCGCGTGTGTTGTCACCTGACCCGCGTCAAAACAGAATTGCATTTCCGACAAGTATTGGGACGTGTTTTACGCATGGGAGATATTCCCGGCGAAAGTTATTTGTATCTACCGGCTGAACCTAATCTCGTGGAATACGCGAACCGTGTGGCAGAAGAGATACCGGAGTCTGCAACCATTCGACGCGAGACTATGCCAGATAGAGACGAGGAAAAACCTTTAGCGATCAAGTTGCAACAAGCGCCGCACATCGAAGAAACCACAGAAATTATTTTTGAAAATATGTCTGTAGACGAGTCGCAACCTAACATAGTCGATTTACAACCCATCAATATTTCCATCTTGGCACAATCCTACGACACCACCATCAACGTATTTGGTCGGTTTCGTCAGGAGTTGCTGCAATTGCATCAACTCTATGCGCGCGAACCCAGTAGCTTGCTATAAACCATATATTTGAATCAGAGGATTTTTAAAACCAAGGATTATGAGGTAACTGTATTGCTTCGCGCTTTACTCCAGCGCACTATTTGGCATCGACAGGGCAAACAGTAAATCCACTATGGCAACCGTAGACCAATACATTAATGCCGCCACGCGTGACAACACGCGAAAGAGCTATCAATCTGCTATTGAGCATTTTGAAGTTCAATGGGGTGGATTTTTACCTGCAACGGCAGATTCAATAGCCCGATATCTAGCTGATTACGCCGATGTACTGGCGATCAGCACATTAAAATTGCGATTGGCGGCGATTGCCCAATGGCATCTGGACCAAGGATTCCCTGATCCCACCAAAAGCCCGATAGTTAAAAAGGTTATGAAAGGTATCCAAGCTTTGCATCCGTCCCGCCCCCAACAAGCCAAATCCTTGGCAATCAGCCAATTGGAATGCATTGATGGATGGCTCACGCAACAACTTGAAGACAGTGCGAATCGGGAGAAACAGCTCAGAATTCTGCGTGATCGGGCCATACTTCTACTAGGATTCTGGCGAGGTTTTCGTAGTGATGAGCTAAGCCGGGTCTGTGTTGAACACGTGGAGTTGCGTCCAAGTGAAGGCATGGAGCTTTATCTTCCGCATACCAAAACGGAATACTCGGGGACAAGCGTTAAAGCTAGGTAATTACGCCTCTGTATTGGAGGGGGACATTAGCAGATTTAGGCATTCTTGGGCATGAAATCTAGGGTGAGGTCTGCTTGAGCAGAGACGTTGGGGAGGCTCCCAATATCGATTTATAATTGGTGAGTATTCTATGGAGCTTTTGATATATGATTTTTAAAATCATCAACCGTTGGTGTTGATTCTCAAGTTTCTTTAACAACCTATCCAAGTCGAAAATTTCTTCATGTAATCTATCAAATACATGACGGACGCTAGAGCTCTATCTATACTTCCCCAAACTATCTCTACCTTACGAAATTTGATGTTCTGGAATACTGTGGTGTTGCCATCGCCATCGCTTATTCAACCACTTTTTCGGTTAATTGGTGTGAGTATGCGGCTGGTATTAGGAAGGTGAGTACAGCGATTGCAGTGATTCGAAGATAATTTATTACATTAATTATAGATGATTATTTGGCTTTCTTAAATGGAAGAAATGCTTTCATCTCTTCAATATAATTTAAATTCCCTCTCGATTCCTCAAGAATATTTTGATTGATTGCACTTTCAAATCGGGAATCGAGAACCCAATGATTTGAATAAACTTCGCTGGGAATAAAACCGCGTTGAATTTTATGTTCCCCCTGGGCGCCAGCTTCAAATTTCTGTAAGCCATATTTAATACAAAACTGAATTCCAGAGTAATAGCATAATTCAAAATGAAGCACATCTATGCTTTCGGTACAGCCCCAATGCCTGCCATATAAAGTTGTGTCACTAAAAAAATATAATGCTCCTGCAATATATTCCGCTTCACGCTTTGCAAAAACCACCATAGTCTGCGCTAAAATAGGATCGGTTAAGCTTCTAAAAAATTCTCTATTTAGATAACCGCTATGACCACTGCGCTTTTGATACGTGTCACGATAAAAATCAAAAAAAATGTCCCATAAGTCTGAAGTAATCTCCCTTCCAATTTTCACTTCAACCTCTATCCCATACTGATAGATACTTGCTCGCTCCTTTTTAACTGCTTTTCGTTTGCGAGAATTAAGCGTTTCCAAAAAATGATCGAATGTTTCGTAGCCACTATTAAACCAATGAAACTGTGTGTTAATTTTTCTTTTAAATCCAGAAATATTCCAATTTTCTGATTCATTTTTATCAGACAATAAAATATGAATCGAAGAATATCCATGCTCTGCGGACAGTGCCCGAAGTGATTCAGAAACAAATTTAAAGATTTCTTGAGTGTTTATTGAGTTTGAATACGCAAGCCTTATTCCAGAAGCAGGAACAAAAGGAATGGAGCTTAACAATTTGGGATAATAGCCTATTCCATGCTGCTCATAAGCTTGGGCCCAAGAAAAATCAAAAATATACTCACCATAAGAATGATACTTTAAATAAAGCGGCATCACTGCAACTATATTCTCGCCACTCGATACCATTAAATGGTGAGGCTTCCAACCTGACTTAGCACTTACACAACCACTGACTTCTAGTGCATACAGAAAATCGTATTGCATGAAAGGAAACTTATCATCAACAAGTGAGTTCCAAAGAACGGAATTTATTGTCGTTATTGAATCGACGAATCGACAATTCATATCTACTTGTTCTCCATTTGTAAAACTTTAGGAATGCTAGCTCATCATTTGGTTCGAAATGGCGCACATAGTACGAAATAAAAAGTCTGCTGGAGATTCAATATGTAATCTATTTTCTTAGTTTTTGGTTCTCAATTTTTAATTTGCGTATTACATCTTTTAGTTCACGATTATCTCGTTCCCTCTCAGCTAAGTCACCTTTTAACATCAATACTTCTTCTTTCAAACTATATTCTATTGTTGTTGATGTTAGTGTCTTTGAAGCATTGTAATAGGCTGCTAAGCTCAACTCTGATTCATGCCCCAATTTTCGTTTAGTTCCATGAGTAACATCTGCTGGTGCAGTGGATAGCTTTTTCTTAACGCGTGTCTCCAGCTCCACACGAATATCATCGCTTGTAAATTTACGTCTAATTGAATGAATGCCAGACCCACGGGGGCAATTAATAGCTGAAAATGCCTTTGAAAATAATTGTGTGAGGGCCGAATCTGCTAAGGGCTTACCTGTAACTGAGCTCAAGAATAATGCTTCTTGAAGCTCTTCTTCTGTAATATTTTTTCGTAACAGCAGTTCGGATCGAGAGTATTCGATATGTCTCTGTATCCTATAAATAAGTGCCTCAGGGAATTCAAAATCGAATTGATAGCCAAATTTTTGCTTCTTCGGCTTAACCGTGACTACTGCATCAGCTGTGTTGAGAGTACCAATAATTTTTTTACCCAGAAAATTATCAACCGTTAAAGATTGTACACTTCCTTGTCGCCAACCCACTGCTTCAACAATATCCATAATCAGAATATTTCTTTCCGCAGCATAGCCATCTTTTCCCGAGTTAAAGTATTCTCTAAGTTTATGTAAGTCATTTTCTGTCGCAACGTAATCAATTGCTTGGCCCGAAGAACCAACACGCTTGTAACAAAGTGGGTAACGCCGATTATCATCAGCGGATGCAGACCTAGTACTTTTTCGATCTGGTGTTAGCAATGACTGAATTTTATATTTGTCGCCAATTCCGATGTGGTTTTCAAAAATCAGAAATTTTTCCTGTGCCCAAATGTAAAAATTATATACCTCGCGCAGTTTTATGTTGACAGTACGTTTACTTGATAGGTCATCTCTTGAGCTTTTTTTTGATCTTACGTTAGTCAATTCCCATTCTCTGTATGCCTCTAAATGATTATCTTCTATTTCATCTATTTTGAGACAATGAGCTAGCGTGAAATCGACAAAGGACTTCAATGCACTCGTAGCTCTATCTATAGCTGATTTGTGGGATTGTGCTCCCGCACGACAACGAGCATTTTTATCTGCTATTTGTAAACAGTAGCTTGTAATTGTCTCAATTAGTTCTACTCGGTGATTAAAAAATATCGGTGACTTATACCCGCCGGGTAACTCACCCCATTTTACTGTGACAGGCCAGTTGCGTCGGAGATCCGCCTTACGGTTTCCAGGCTTATCAATTATAAGTTTCATTTTTTTGCCATTGGCTATCGCTACTAATTTTGCTCATTAGTGATCGCTTAAAATTTAGGCCAACACATCTTGTCGGACTTCGAGAAGGCACACTAATCTGAAAATTAAAGTTTTCTAACGAACCTACAATAACACACTGTTTTTTACTTCGCGTTACGCCAGTATAAAACCAGTTGTTATTAATAGAATCATTATGGTTTTCTGAAAATTGTGCTGCAATAACCACACATTCCCACCGACCAAAGTGTGATTCATTTAAAATCACGCAGTAACCCAAATCCACGTGTTTTAAATCTTCTTCAGTAAGCGGTGTTTTTCCAGTTGTGTTGAAATTGGCCTCAGCAACAAACACATAACTCCGATTGAGTTCACTTTCCATGATTACAGGGCGCTTATATATTTCAGTTATGGTTCCAACAGAGCCGTTAAATAGACTCCGTATTCGATCAGTATGACCCGTATAAATAATCCTATCGCCAACTGCTAGCTCGACATCTTTTCCAAAGATTGTCTCAAGAGAAAGGTGCTCGTACTCACGCATTGAAATATTTTCATAATGAAGTACAGCATTCAGGGACTTGCAAGTCTCGTGCTCAGAGGCAACAATTTGTGTTTCTCCTACTGCGCCTAACTCCCTATATGTATAAATAAGAGAGTCGATCAAATGCTTATCATCAGTGCTGAGAAATGAAACACCGAGCCCTTTTGATTGACCTGACACAAACTTTTCCAATTCAACTTTTCTTTGGCTTTTAATTGCATCGGCAATAATAGAGATATCGTTTATTAAAGGCTCATCTAAAACTTTGGTTAGCGTAGTGATGTGTGGATATTGATCCATTACTAGCTGGTGTAAAATAAGTCCCGGTCCGTTAGGTGGTAGCTGGTGATGATCTCCGATTAGATAAAGTCGCGATCCTTTGGGTAAAACCAACAGGATTTGATAAAATGTAGTCGCATCCAATACTGATGCTTCATGAATAAACAGATATAGATTTTCGGGTAACCCAGAATTTTTTGTTAACTGTAGAAATTCATGAACTGATAGTACCCCCTGACCAGTGACCTCACACACACCGTATGCGGCTTGCACCGTTAGCATCAGCTGCATAATCACCGCATTCCTCGGGAGCATGCGAAACACACAATTTAAAACCGTTTTTTTACCGACAGCTCTACCACCCAAAACTACGACAAATGGTTTTTCAAAAACCATCTTGACGGCGTTACGCTGTGCTGCTGTGAGCTTGTATGGCAAGGAAACTTCGATGTTATTAAGATCAGATTCGGCAAAATTAATAGTAGTTTCATTCTCAATTTCTAGTATGCGGTCTTCTATATAATCCTCAATAACTTGCGCTCCGTCCACTCGATACATAAGCGAACCATTAGCATCGACGGAACTACACACACGCCCTTCAGCTAAAGCTAAATTAATTGCCGGTGTAATATCTTTCTCATCTAAAACATACCGAAGTCGATCAACTAATGCCCCGTGAAATTGTGCGGTATGTTTATCATCATATGCATTGTAAAGTGCAGACTCAATAGCAGCGATATAACGCAACTTGGAATCCTGAGGGATACTGAACACTTCACGTGCACATTTATCGACTGGCTCCCAGCTGCTCAGCGCGAGGAGCCGATATGGATCTTCAGTAATTCGGTCCTGAAGATCATTGCCCCACAGTTCACGAGCCTTCCATGCCAAGTGTGCAGGTAATTTAATAGAGTTAAAAAATTCAATTGTCAGAAAAGATTCAAGGTAATCATTCCATTTTTCAAATAATATAGTGATTACTGTTTCTGACAAATTTATTTTCCTTAATAGCTTATTTATATTGCGAGAAGACAATATTTCATACAACTCATCTCCATATAAAGCCCAAAGCCTTTTTGCAGTTTTCACTCCAATGCCAGCGAAGGCCGGGTTCCGTGTTAGAAAATAAACTATACTGCTACCTTTCGGGAGCGCAATTTGCGCAAAGTCCGCAATTATCTGCTCGCCATACGCAGTCATTTTATCGTAAGCACCGGTAATCTCCCAAATTTGCCCTATGCACGGCACAGGGCATCCTGAGGCCGTTTTCTTGTTGATTTTTACTTTAATACTATCGCCGTATGTATTACCTAATGGTAACAAAACAAATATCATCCCCTGACGCTCTGAATAGCTAAGTACTCGGTTAATGAGACCTAAAACACTTATTTTTTTGTCAGCCATTATCGCGCCACTCTTCCGGAGTTAACAAAATGGCTATACCGGTTCATCTCCTTTCGCAACGACTTATTTTCGGCAGTTAGTGTCACAATGAAATTTTCGAGTCGATTAATTGTGTCGCTTAATAAATTAATATCTTTTGTTTGGATTTTCTTTTGATCCCTTGGTTGCGCACCAAGAATGATGTCTAGCCCCTCAAATAGGGTAGCCAATTTAGCGTTGCTTCCGATTGTAGAGTAAGTAATTCCTAGCTCTTTACAAATACGTTTTCTGGAAGCTTTTTTAAACTGATTTATAGGCACATTATACAGTGGCGTATTCTTTACATATTTTTCCATTTTAGAAACGCTGGCTCGCGCAACTGAATTGTCGCTAGATTTTTTAATCATGTTTTACTTCCTTTAAAGGAACTAGTGCACTGAGTGTTTTGTTTAAATCAGAAACCTGTGCTTTCAGCTGTTCATTCACCTGTCTAAGGTGGACAACAACTTTTTCATATTCTGCTTCATTATTCTTGCGCAGCCTTTGTTCTTTTCTCAATGCTAACTCGGCGGTCTCAATGCGCAACATTGCCTCCAAAACAAATTTGGATTCAGATTTAACAACCGTATTTAAATAATCAACTTCATTGTTAAGACTCTTAATCTTAGAAGCATTGGACGAGGAATCATTCATCCTGCACGCCAAAACTTTAAGGGTTTCGTATAAGCTGGTTGCCGCGTGGTTGTATTCAGAATTGTAATTTTTATAAAAAGTATCCCTACCTATTGTGTGAAAAGCTGGAAGGTCTTTTTGAACACCCGGCGAACACTGCGAGCCATCCCATCTACAAAATTCCGAATGATTTCTAGGAAACCATTCAACAATTTTGTCTCCATTGCCATCACGCTCAAAACTTCCATCTGCTGCGGTCCGCCATGGCAGCGAATCTAGCGACCATTTTCGTAGAATAGTGATTTTAATTTCTATGTTTCGCTGAGATCTCTCTTTAGTAACTTCTGACGCATGACGCTTTATCATCGACTAATACTCCATCACATCTGCCACAAAGAAATTGTCTCAGACAATATCTTTTGATTGTTTTCGCTCAGCGATATTTCCAAATCTATAATTTTAATGAGATCGAGTGATTGCACTTCAGCTTGTTTGCGAACCTGAATCGGCAACCTAAAATCTTTGGATTTTTGCTGTAATTCATTTACCTCATCGTTCATTACTCGAATGTAATTATGATTGGTAAATAAATGAATGCATCCCGAACAAACGTTAGGCGATGCGTCTTGTGGGTTCACTCCTTCGTCAAAGCAATTAGAATGCTTTAACGTGCGCTTATTTGTGCCGACCATACAAACACCATTTGCTTTGGGGTTTGGTGCATAACCTTTATACGTTAATCTTCCCGCGATATATCTCGCTTTTTTATTGTCACTAAGTTTTCTAAATTCAATATTTTTAGAAAGTGTTTTCATTCTCTTGCTAATTAATCTAGGGAAATAGCCTCCGACTTTTTCGCCTCTTAATATCTGTTTCATCGTATATTCAAAATACTCCTGTTCAACCTCTTCATTTATTCTCGCTTGTTCACTTAGTTCGCGCCTCCATAATGTTTGCATTGATTCTCCGAGACCTCGAGTGTCGGGATCATTGATGTAAATATTTGTGCTTAAGGAGCTTTCATGGCAAAGGTGATCAGAAATAGCACCAAGCTCTGCATATTCGAACCGATAATAGTAAAGACATGAGAAAAAACGACGATTGATATGCGACTTCCTCACTAAAGACGGATATTCACCTTCCAACAGGTTGAAAAAAAGAATAGCGCCTCTCCTCTGATCCACCAAGGGAACCTTTTTAGGCCAACTATCTAAATCACCCCATGAAGAAATCGAGTATCTTCTTAAAACAAACAACTTGTGGTGCTCATTTAATTTGTGTTCTTTATACACTTCGATGGGAGGCGAATTTAAAGGACGGTGTAGCTGATATATCTTCTCTAAAACAATTACCGCATCAGAGACTAATTTGTTTGCTGGAAATTCAACCCAATCCTGAACAGTCTTTTCAATATAAATACGTATGCTCCGTAGCCCCATATCAGGATTTAAATCTGAAATACAACCAAGGTAAAGACCGTATGGTAGATCAGAACAACCCAGAATTTCGTTCTTTCTCCGTCCATGATTAATCCCGATCATATGGAAACAGGCTTGATGAACCATTTTTACAAGATCACTCAGCGAAATCTCGCCCCTAGCCTTTTGGATAAGGCTAATAGAGCTCCATTCGAACCCAGCTTCGTTTTTAATTTCTTCGTAATGGGTCTGAATCATTTCCATATAATTCCAATTTACCGTTCGCTGCTGATACTTGGTTTGATCTTTATGTATATCTACAACGCACTCAGCGTATTCACGAGCTCTTTTAAGCAGTGAAATCACATGTGGAGCTTTCTTGTATATCCACTCGTAGCATAGTGTAATTAGTTCAACAGCGAATTCTGGAGTGGTATTCTTTGTTCTTCCATCGAAGCCGGTATTTGATTGATGTTGCACGCTAAATTGCAATTCAGAAATAAAAGGTAAAAATGATATCGTGTCTACATCTGAGGCGTCAAAGTGAAGTAAATTTAGCCCCCTACAAATTTTTCTTAATACAGAATAATTAATTCCAATAGTGTTTTCTTCAAATATTTTAGATTCATTTTCCGGATGGAATTCACTATTAGCTCTGGATTGCCACTCATTACTTCTGAAACCACTGAGCGGCAATCCAAGATGCCTGTCCAATTTTCCTTGCTTGAAATTAAATAGCCCCTTCTTGTCAATACCACATATTTCATTAGCAATAATTGGATTGGATAAGGCTCTATCAAAAGCCCTATTAAAAGCTCCTTCATAATCGAGTAGGTTCCACCAGCCATCGTTTGATCGATATTCGCTTATTAAATGTGTAATTATTTCAGGAGTGACTTGTCTTAGCTCATAAATACCATTCCTAAATAAATAACTGTAAATTCGTTTTATTTCATTAATTTTTGTTACTATTTCAGATTTTATAGAGGAGCTGGTGTTGTGAATTTCTAAAAGATTATTGGTTACATGCCAAAACGTTTTTTTTACTCTGGCAAAATCACAAATTCGCACTGGCTCTTTGTAAATACCATCACCGCCCCATCCTACTATTGTAAGCGTTAGATCGATTTCAAACGATCTCGTATTTGCTGATTGAAAATGTCTGCAATCACAAATTATTTTATCTCCTCCAATATCTTCTTTATTTATAATTCGCCAATTCGGGGAAAACGACTCATATTCTCTAGTCGAATTTTTACTGGGAATTTTATTTAGAGATAATGCTTTAGAGCGTTCTATTTTTGTATTTTTGTAGTTCGCCACTTATATGCCCTCTTCACGCACTAGCAGATGTTTGTATTCACTTTCTTTTATAATTCCATGCAAGGCTATGCAGAATAGAATTCTTGGTAGATGGTACTTTAAAAATCTTTCTTTATTTGCCGACATTAACCTATCAATATTCTTTAAATAATAGGATTTTTGGTAACCACAATGAGCGATTGAGTCCTCGTCTAAGCTGAACTTAATTCCCTCAGTACTCATTAGCCATTTATCTGAAATTGCATTAGTTATTCCGTCGAATTTGCTAACCGGGAAAAGTAAATTATGATCAATTTTTTCTTCATTAAAACCGTAGATTTTTGCATTATCTTTATCAACGCTAAAGGCAATTGAAGGGGCGAGACGCCGCATGAATTCATTTATATTTGCTGCCCTGAGGAGCCTAATAACATTGCATTCGAGGTAGTCATCAGTTACTGCGATATTTGCATGCTGTAATAATGCTTGAACACGGAATGGATCTTTATGGCTTAGATAATCATGCTGTGCAGTTAGATCACGCAAATCATCAAAAGCAAAATGCTCAAATCCGTGCCAATTGATCCATTTATTCTTTAATTTATCAAATTGAAACAGATCAAAATCTCTTTCTCCTTCTACGTTCATGGAACAAAAAATAGATTGGTGGGTTCTTTTCCAATATTTACTAATATTTAAATCATGCACTAGCAACAATTCAATAGCTTGGAAAGCAACGGGATGCTCCTGTTTTGTAACTTCCAAGCTTATTAATTTGTTTGTTTTTGTTTTGATACCAACGAAACTGTATTTTCCTGAAGAAGTTTTTTCGATGCGGCATCTCTCAAGAGTTAGTAGAGTGGAGACGTTTACACTAGTGGCCAGTTGGAGGCTTATAAGGCATGTTAAGAGTATTCGCCTCGGCAGGAAGATATCACAAAAAAGTGCATCCTCAGTTGTAATCTCCCTCACCTCTTTCGATGACATACAGTAAAATTTTATTTGTTCTGAACCTGTACTCGCATAAAACTTTCTTCCTTCTGACTTAGCTTTTTGATATGTTTCGAAATCAATTATTTTTGATACCTCAACAATACGCGCATTCAGATGAAATGGATCGGGAGGTATTTTAGATTTCCGAATGTCGAATAGAGTCGCGAACGTCTTTATTCTTCTTTCAAGACGATCAGATAGAGGGGTATTTTTGAGACGAGTAAACTCATTAACGATAGAAAAGTGCCGCTCTATATCAGACTTACATGCAAATAACAGTGCATCGATTTTTTGTTGATATTGCGACGTAACCAAATCATTTAATTCTTCTAGATCTTTAAAGGACGTGAGTGCAGTCTTATTTACGGCGATGTCTAATGTGGTTTGTTTTTTCCGTCCGCTAAATCTAGGCTTTGTAGCGCGATAACAACTTTCCAAGGTGCCGTTATCACCAAGCTTCAATTCTGGCCAACAAAAACAGCGCTTCATAGTTTGGGAATATTGGTATTTGCTGTCTTCGGCAATGTCTTTTCTATCGATTACATCATCGAGCAAACTTAAAAATACTCTAATCCTTGCAGACGTGAGCTCAGCTAATGGTGCTTGAAGAGTTTTTAAAATCGTGGGATTGGCAATCAAATCGGAAAAAATTCTAATGAGCGTGATATGGACATGACTCATATTTACATTACTAGCTTTATGGAAAGCTAGCGTCTTTGACCATAAAGAATCGATTGAAAATTCATTTCCAAAATAATCTATAGCTACTAGCTTTTTTGATTTTCGCCCATACTTGCAATCACTGATCTCAAAAACTGCACCCTTATCTGTAGTAACAATCGTTGCCATATCGCTGACTATTTTCCTATATATTTCAATGTTGAACTCATAGTCGGTCAGTATGTCAATTTTGTGATATCAATATAAATAGAGTAATGCTTATGCTTGGATTTCGCCTGTTTTTGTGTTTTATCAGCGTAAAGTTTCGCAACCGGAAAATCCTGCGCTAGGCATTGTCACCTGGACTACAGTAGAATCTCGTCATCTTGATAACTTTTGGTTTCTCAATGCCATCCTCTGAACCCGACCCAAGGCCAATTGCTTTGGATCACCCCCGTATCAGTTTGCCCCCTTTGCTGTTGGCTTTTGCCCAACCCAGTTTACCGGTGCCGCCAAGTTGGCCTCGGCTGCCCGTTCTAAATGTTCTATTGATCGCTCCTGCTGTGGATCGATTGCCTGATTTAACCCTGAGGAAATAATTGTGGAATGGATGGCTGATCCCAGTGCTTGGCTGGGTCTGTTAACCCTGATCGTGCTTGAAATAGTGTTGGGGATCGACAACCTAATCTTCATCGCAATTCTGGCCAATAAACTACCGCCCCATCAGCGAGATAAGGCGCGTATTTTAGGTTTAAGTCTCGCGCTGCTGATGCGCTTGCTGCTTTTGGCGGGCATTTCCTGGTTGGTAACCCTTACCGAGCCGCTCTTTAGTGTATTTGATAAAAGCCTGTCGGGGCGCGATCTGATTCTGTTGCTAGGCGGGCTGTTCCTGCTGTTTAAAGCTACCGTTGAAATTCATGAGCGCCTTGAAGGTAAGCTGGAAGTGCCGCGTAATACCCAGGTTCACGCCGCTTTCTGGGGTGTGGTTGCGCAGATTATTGTGCTCGATGCAGTCTTTTCATTAGATGCGGTGATCACTGCAGTGGGCATGGTTGATCATCTGGAAGTGATGATGATTGCGGTGGTCATTGCGATGATTGTGATGATTGTCGCCAGTAAAGCGCTGACCGACTTTGTCAATCGTCACCCCACGGTAGTCATGCTCTGCCTTGGCTTTTTGCTCATGATTGGTTTTAGTCTGGTGGCCGAGGGCGCCGGTTTTGAAATCCCCAAGGGCTATCTCTACGGCGCGATTGCTTTCTCGGTGCTGATTGAAATATTTAATCAATTGGCTCGCTCAAACCGCACCCGTCACCTCATTGGCGAGCGCCCATTGCGTGATCGCACCGCAGAGGCGGTATTGAAACTTCTCGGGGGACGCAGCAATGCGGATGAAGTGGGGGCTGATATTGCCGGTATGACTTCATCGCCTGAAGATGAAGAGATGGCATTTGAGCACAGTGAGCGCCACATGATTCGCAGTGTGCTGCAGCTGTCAAATCGTCCCATTCAATCCCTTATGACCCCGCGTCCGGATATTATTTGGGTAAATGCCAACGCCACCCCTGAGCGGCTGTTGGAAATTCTCAAGGCTACGCCGCAAACTCGTTTGCTAGTCGCTCGGGATGAGTTGGATAACCTGCTCGGCGTAGTGCAAAGCCGCGACCTGCTCACTGCCGCACTCGATAATCAACCGCTGGATCTGGCCAAATTGGCGCTCTCGCCACTCGCCGTGCCCGAGGGTACTAGCGCACTTAAAGTGCTGGAAATGTTGCGTCAGGAAACCCTGCCGCTGGCGATAGTCATCGATGAATACGGCAGCATTAAAGGTGTGGTGACAACGGGCGATCTGCTCGCTGCTATTGCAGGTGAATTGGCCGATACCTATGACGAGCCGCTCGCAACACAAACCGATGAAGGGTGGCTGCTTGATGGCAGTATTTCATTGGAGCAAGTCGAAGAGCTATTGCAGATCAAGTTGATGCGTGGTGACGGCGATTATTTTACCCTTGCAGGACTGCTGCTCGAGCAACTGCAACATGTTCCCGTTGTGGGTGAAGAAATTACCTTGGCGGGTTATCAATTCCAAATTATCGATATGGAAGGCCGCCGTATTTTACAGGTGCGAGCTACGCCTTTGCCTGAAGACCCCGGCATTACCCAAATTGGTTACTAACTTGTCAGTTTGATTGTTTTGTGGCTGGAAATTTATTGGTCAAGTGTTTTCTGTTCATATACGCGTAATGTTGCATTCTTATGTGCCCTGTCGCACATCCTCGTATGCGCTTCCTATGAGACATTCTCATTGCAAAAAATCAGTGCAAGAATTTATTCAAATATGGAGTTGAGCGCAGGTAATAGAGAACTGCGCCACTTTTCTTATCGCAACTTCATCAGATAATGCGCGCAAAAAATGGGTGGTAATGTAGTGTTCAGGATTCATTCATCCTCGACAACTAGTATCACCTTGGACGACTTACTGGAGATTAACAAATGAAGAGTAAAATGAAAAATCAAATGAAAAAAATGAGTTTTGTTGTTGCAGCGGTTAGCCTTGCAGCAAGTGCTAGTGTAATGGCTCGTCCTGCCATTAGTTATAACTACGCTGGCGTGCAGTATGTTGATCAGGATGTCGATGACTACGATTGCAGTCAGGATGGTTTGCGAGTGTACGGTA
Organism: uncultured Cellvibrio sp.; assembly: GCA_963971905.1. Classification (GTDB taxonomy): domain Bacteria; phylum Pseudomonadota; class Gammaproteobacteria; order Pseudomonadales; family Cellvibrionaceae; genus Cellvibrio. Next base: position 10,719 of record CAXAVL010000027.1, on the reverse strand, counting down.
GTGTTGAACTGAATCGTGATTTTTTTGCACTGGGTTCATTCAGTGATGTGAGTGGCGGTGGCTGTGGTTCGCAAGCATTCAGCGCCGGCCTTGGTTATCAGACCGTATTCGGTGCCGATTCCAGCATGTACGGCACTGTAAGTTTTGAAAATATATCACCAGATCATGGTTCAAGTGATTCCGGTGTTGTGGTCGCAGGTGGGTTGCGCGGATTTATTAATAATAATCTTGAAGCAAAAATTGAGCTGTCACACCACACTGTTTATGATGGTAATACAGTATTGGGCGGTGGTGTTGCCTATTGGTTCTTGCCAACCGTTTCAGTAACTGGCGATTTAGGCCTGGGTACTGAGGCTTCAGAAATTGCTTTGGGTATGCGCGTAAATTTCTAACGCGAAAAATAGAAAAAGCCAGCGTTTATAGCGCTGGCTTTTTTTTGCCTGAAATTTTTATAAGTTGCCTGTCATTGATGTAAATGCGTCATCATAACGTCATTAGTAGCTGTCATATTTTTGTAGTTAACAGTGCCCTGTAGTTTTTAGGCGCTGAACAATTTTCTTCATTATGAGGGCTAGGTTATGTCACTGGGGATTTGGCAAATATTGTTGTTGGTGGTGTTATTGGTATTGTTCTTCGGTCGTGGAAAAATTCCACAACTGATGGGAGATGTGGCAGAAGGTATTAAAAGTTTTAAAAAGGGAATAAGTGATTCGGGGGTTGATGACAAAAAAAATACTGCGAGCGATAAAATCGAGCCAGCAGCAGTAGAGAAAAAAGTGTAGCTATTGCTAAAGTACATAAAAACGATAGTAAAAAACGGGAGCAAATGAACGCTCCCATTTTTTATGCTTATCTTTTTCTGAAGCCTATTGAGTAAAATGGCGGCGGCGCAATCCGGCAAGGCCGAGCAGGCCAGCCACTAACAATAAAAAGGCTGAAGGTTCAGGAACGGATGCCTGCGTAATATTCAGGTTATAGGTGTAACCTGAATAGCCGCCAAAATCCTTTCCGCCGACAACCAGAGTGTAAAAACCGCTCTGATCTAGTACAAAATCCTGCAGACTTTGTACGCTGCTCCAGAGCGAAGCTCCGGTTAAATAGCCTGCGCTACCGACATTGCTGCTGTTATTAAATAAGCCTGCCAATAAATCCGCTGAGCTTATCTCGCCGAAATACAGGCTGAAGCCAAGCGCCAACTCATCGCTGCTTAAGGCAAGTGATAGCTTGTCGCCGGCTTTGCCATCAATGGCCCATAGGTCAATGTCATCGCCCCAACTATTCAAGGCAAACGGTGGATTCGCCCAGCCGAAGTTAATATCCAGACTGCCAGCGTAATTTCCTGAGCCATTAATGTCGCCAGTGTAGTGAATCGGCGCTGCCAGTGCGGCGCCTGAAAAAAACAAACATAAACATAAACTCGCTAAATATTTCATTGCCAAATCCTCTCTTGCAAAAAAATTAAAGAACACCATCATTCCACGGGCCGGTAATGGCAAAAGTAACGCCGGGAGTTTGAATGTTTACAAATAGCCAGCGGTCATAAAAACACGCACCACAGGTTTCTGCACCTATGTAGTTACCGGCACTAATACGCCCTGCAGTACCGGGAAATTGGCTGTGAACAACTGCGGCATCGGCTGGGCTCAAATTCATATTGTTGCGGCCAAACTCAAATACCTCACCGCTTTGGGTTAATCCCATTAAGCGTGAAATTCCACCGCGATCTTCACACAACAAAATACCGCCGCGTGGACTAACGCTCATGTTGTCAGGGGATACTGGATGAGAGGTGTTGTTGCGGCTTTCAAAAACCAGCGTAAGTTTTTCGCGGCGCGGATCAAAATGAAATACCTGGCCACCGCCAATACCGCCACCACTGGTTGAGGTGAAGTACACTAAGCCCGTGTCGTACCATGCGCCTTCCAAGCGAGCAAAACGCGCTGCACCTTTGTTATAACCTTGAGTGTAGTTGCGTGGATTGATTACTTCTGGTTGATCGATAACAACCCATTCAACGTCCCAACTGGTGCCGTCAGGATAAGAATTTAATAAACCGGCTTGCGGAATATCTTTTACTTTAAGCATTTCCAATACGCCACCGGCTAGCAAGTTGCCGTAGCTGTTTGGACGATAGCGGTAAAAGCCAGAAGAAGTGCCGGCATCTTCAGTCATATAAACATAACCGGTTACCGGATCAGTTGCCGTCGCTTCGTGAGCGCGGCGCCCCATGGCTTTAATCGGCAGAGGTTTGGCGTTGCCAAAACCGGGCACTTCAAAAATCCAACCGTGAGTCATGCCGCCGTAAGATGAAGTTGTTTCTTCACAAGTTAGCCAAGTACCCCAAGGCGTAATGCCACCGGCACAGTTAGTTGAGGTGCCGCTGATGCTCATATAAGACGCTAACCAGCGGCCGTTAAATGCATCAAAAATTAAATTGGAGCAGCCGCCACCGGCAGCAGGGTTATAAACAGCGGGGGATTTTACCGCAGTACCGCTGCCGCGAACTTCGTGGTTACGCACTAGCGCGATAGTATTACCTTGCGCTGCTACAACACCCATTCCATCGTGTGAGCTTGGTGTAGCAGTGCCGTCTTTCATGGTCATGCCGGTCCAACCATAAGACCAATATTTAAAACCGGCGGGTAATTGCAACAGCGGTAAACCAGTTACTTCATCGGCTACTGGCATGACTGGGCCGTAGTCGCTACTGAAGTTAGCATTGGCAGTGCTGCTGACAGCAGCCAATGAAATCGCAGCGGCGCCTGCAACGCCACCTTTCATAAAGTCGCGACGATTAACAATGGGTTCGACAGATAAATTTTCGGTTGCAACAAGATTTTCTGAACTATAATTCATGACGTAATCTCCGGTGTGAGGTGTTGTTCATTTGGCGATGAGCGCAATGTCTCGCACTGGAGATTACCCCGTCTCTATGAAATTGCCGCGTCACTTTTATGACATCTTCTTTTAAATTTTTAAAATTATTTTTTGCACAACAAAATAATGACGGATTTTTTTACAGTTTTAAAATCGTAAAAAATAGTTAGCCTGCACCTGTAACAGTGAACAAAAGCGATGGGAGTTGACGAGTAATTATTGTGCGGGGCTCGCTACCGAATTTGTAGCGCGATTTTTTTCGATTAAACGAATCATCCAAATAGAAATTTCATACAAGATTAAAATGGGCGTGCCCAATGCAAGTTGGGAAATTAAATCCGGTGGTGTAATAAAAGCGGCTGCTGCATAAATTCCCACTATGGCATAACGCCGTCCGTTCGCCAGTGTTGTGGATTTCACCATGCCTGCATAAGCCATTAATAAGAGTACCACCGGCAATTCAAAACTCAGGCCGAAGGCCAGCACCAGTTGCATCACTAAACCTAAGTATTCGCTGACACGCGCTTCCAGTTGCACCGGCAAACTGGAAGTGCCTGCATCGCTTTCAAAGCTGATAAAAAATCCCCAGGCCATAGGGAATACTACGTAGTAAGCGAGTGCAGCGCCGAGTAAAAACAATAAAGGCGTAAGCGAAAATAAAATGGAGGCGGCGCGTTTTTCGTGTTGGTAGAGGCCGGGCGTCATAAATCGCCACAACTGAATTAACAAAAACGGCAGAGTAAAAAATAGCGCGGCAAAAAAAGATAATTTTAAGTAAGTAAGAAAGGCTTCATGCAAGCCGGTATAAATCATGCGCCGCCCCGAGTGCTCGCCAAAGGCATCCACTAACGGCTGCATAAGAAAATGGTAAATCGTTTCGGCGTTGAGATAACAGATAATAAACAGCAGGCTAAATATTCCGAGGCACTGCAGCAAGCGGCGGCGCAATTCCAACAAGTGCGATAACAAGGGTGCCCGGCTTAGGTCGATGGTGTCGGTTTTATTCATGATGTGCTCGCGGTATTACGCACTTGCTCGGTTGCATTGGGTGCAGGTTGCGCTGCTGCATGTTTTGTTTTGATCTCTGCCATCGCTTGCTCATACAGCGTTTGATTTTGCTGATGTTGCTCGGCATCGCGCAGCGGCTCAGCTTGCTCCATTGCCTGACGCACGTGATCGGGAAGTAAATCGTAATAAGAAGGTTGTCTGCGTGGATCGGCTTGCGCAGCCAAATCCATTTCAGTTTCGAGTTTATGAATACTCTGCAGCGACTCGCGGTAAAAGCGTTGTAGTTTGCCCCAGAGTTTGCCGATGGTGTGCGCCAGTTTGGGTAAATCTTGTGGACCCACAACAACCAGTGCCAGCACAAATAAAAAAGCGAGTTCAGCCCAACCGAGATCCAACATGGCAATGCCCCTGCAAAATAATGACTAGAGCATGGCAGCTAAAAGTGACCAAACAGTGACAGGGGAAAAGTGAAATGCGGTGGGATAAACGAGGTAATTATGACAGTGAGATGAAAACTCTACGGCAAGCCAGTATTACTGGCTTCCAACTCTTCACTGACCATCAACCAGTTTTCTTCTGTCTCGTCTAATTGATTTTGCAATTTCACTTGCTCTTGCAGCAGTGGTTGCAAAATGGTTTTATTTTTTTCATCGTAAATAGCGGGGTCGCCCAACTGGGTTTCAATTTCACTCAGCCGCGTCTGCAGTTTTTCCATCTGTGTTTCGAGGGATTTTAATTTGTTGGTGAGCGGCTTGAGTTGTGCGCGCGCCGCTGCCGATTGTTGGCGCTGGGCCTTTTTATCAACTTTGGTATCGCTCTCGCTGCTAACCGCCGTTTCTTTTTCGGCGACAGCTGTATTGGTTTTTTGCTGTTGCATCCATTTGTAATAATCTTCCAGATCGCCGTCAAACTCTTCCACCTTGCCATCGGCAACCAGTAAAAATTCATTCACTGTATTGCGCAGTAAATGGCGATCATGCGACACCACAATCACTGCGCCTTCAAATTCTTGCAGCGCCATGGTGAGCGCGTGGCGCATTTCCAAATCCAAATGGTTGGTGGGTTCGTCGAGCAGTAATACGTTGGGTTTCTCCCAGGCGATAATCGCCAGCGCCAAGCGCGCTTTTTCCCCGCCGGAAAAGTGAGTGATAGGTTCAAAGGCGCGGTCGCCGTGGAAATCAAAACTGCCGAGGAAATCGCGAATTTCCTGCTCGCGCGCCATAGGCGATAAACGCTGGATATGCAGCGCTGCAGAGGCATTGATATCCAAGGCTTCTAACTGATGTTGGGCAAAATAACCGAGTTTAAAATGTTCGCCATTAGTGCGATCACCGGCCAGCAGTGGCAGTGAACCGGCGAGGGTTTTTACCAAGCTGGATTTACCCGCGCCATTGGGGCCGAGTAAACCAATACGGGTTTCGGCGCGAATCGCCAGTTCCACTTTATTCAGAATAATTTTGTTGCTGGCGCCAGTGTTATAGCCAATATCGGCGCGCGCTATGTGCACCAGCGGTACCGACATTTTGTCGTTGCATTTAAAAGTAAAGGTAAACGGCGAATCTATATGGGCGGGCGCAATTTTTTCCATGCGCTCCAATTCTTTAATGCGGCTCTGTGCCTGACGCGCTTTGGTCGCTTGCGCGCGGAAGCGGCGAATATAGTTTTCGACGTGGGCAATACGCTCTTGCTGCTTCTCAAAACTCGCCTGTTGCTGCGCCAGTTTTTCGGCGCGCTGGCGTTCAAACGCAGAGTAGTTACCGCTGTAGTTATCGAGTTTTTGTTTTTCGATATTCACAATGCGATCGACAATGTTGTCGAGAAAGTCGCGGTCGTGCGAAATAATAATCAAGGTGCCTGGATAGCGTTTGAGCCATTCTTCCAGCCACAGGGTTGCATCCAAATCCAAGTGGTTGGTCGGTTCATCGAGCAGCAATAAATCCGACGGGCACATCAGCGCTTGCGCAAGGTTCAGGCGAATCCGCCAGCCGCCGGAAAAATCCGAGACCGGGCGTTGGTCATCCCCCGGTGCAAAACCCAAACCATTTAACAATTGTTGCGCGCGCGATGGTGCGGTATAGGCGTGGATATTTTCCATATCGCTATACAGGTGTGCGAGCTGTTCACCATTGTGTTCCGGGACTTGCAGGGCGGTGGCGATGGCCTGCTCCAGGCGGCGCAATTCGCTATCGCCATCTAGCACATAGTCCAGTGCGCTGCGGCTGGTATGGCCAACCTCTTGCGCCATATGTGCGATGCGCCACTGCTTGGGAATATCAAGCGTGCCGGTGTCGCTGTGCAATTTGCCCAGCAACAATTGGAACAAGGTCGATTTGCCGGTGCCATTGGCGCCGATCAAACCGACTTTTTGGCCCGGATAAATAGTAAGGTCGGCAGCATCCAATAAAAATTTGGTGCCGCGCTGTACGGAGATGTTTTGTAATTGAATCATGGCGCGCATTCTAGCAGACTTGCCCCAACCCTCTGCTAGCGGATTTTATGATGCCTTCTGCCTCCTTCGATGATCGCTCCAGCCTCTGGAATTTTTCCCTCGACTACTACGCGCGCCCCGGTGTGGCCGATGCCTGTTTGCAGTTGCAGGATGGCCATGGCGTCAACGTCAATCTGTTGCTCTGGTGTGTCTGGCTGGAGCGACGCGGTCTGGCATTGGATAAGGTGCGCCTGCGCAAGGCGCAAAAACGCATTCACGCCTGGGATGAGCATTACGTGATTCCACTGCGCCACTTACGGCGGCGCATGAAGGTGGAATTTGGCAGCGCCGATGCAGGTATCGAACAGCTGCGCAGCCAAATTAAACAAGCGGAATTACTGGCGGAAAAACAATTACAAATCTGGCTGGAAGCGGAAGTGCAAACATGGAATGAGGGAGCTGCAGATAGTGCATCGCCACCGGTTGCGGGTGACAATCTGCGTCTTTATTTACTGCAACTCAATGTAACCGAGGCGGCAATTGCGCGGTTATTACAATTGTTCGCATCAGTGGTGTAACAGTGCATCTAACTGATCGACTACTTCGGCCCAATCAGAATCCTGCTGCAAACTATCGTTAATAAATTGGCGCTGGGACGGGTTCCAAAATGCTGCCGATTGCAGCGTAACATTTTCCGCTAAAGGGTGATGTTTGATAAAGCGCGCTATCGCCAAGTTGCTGGATTTTAAACCCAATTGTTCAAATAGCTGGGGCATGGCAGTGGTAGATGTATACATGATAATGGTCTCCTCTGGTATTGCATTGGTGTTCTCTAACTTAAGTATGAAGGAGATTGTGTGGGTGTGATTGATCCTTTTGTTATTAAAAAAGGGCGCCGATGCGCCCTTTATTTGTAATTGCGACAGCCTATTCACTCTTTAATTTAACGCGCCGTTGTCATCATCGAATGGCAGCGCGGTTGTTGCTGGTGATGACTCTACGCTTGTCTCAATAACAGGTGCCACTTCTGTTACTGAAGGTGCAGCAACAATCGCTGGTTCAGTTGTAGGTATATCTGTCACAGGTGTTTCTACTGCGGGTGCTGGTTCGGCGGGCACTATCGCAGCTGGTGCAACTGCTACTTTTTTTGCCGGGGCTTTTTTAACTGCCGCAGTTTTAGTAGCGTTTTTTTTGCCTGTTACCTTTTTTGCTGCGGGTTGCTCGGCAGTAGCGGCAGGCTTGGTTTCTTCTGTGTTCGCGGCAGCTTTAGTTTTGACAACTTTTGGTTTGGCGGTTTTGGCGCCTGGGGTTTTAGCTGCAACAGATGTGGTGGCTTTTACTTTTTTGGTTTTGCCTTTTAATTGTTTTGCTAGCTCTTTGGCCACTTCTTTGTTTGATGCCTGCGCTGATTTTAAAACCGTCAAAACGGTTTGCGCACTGGCGACAACTTTCGATTGCTCAGCCATATCTTTTTTTGCTTGGCTTAGACGCGCTTTTGCTGCGGGCGTTTTGCTCTCTTTTGCGGTGAGATCAGCAACTTTTTTCTTTGCGTTCTGTAATGCTTTTTTTCCTGCAGCGACTGCCTTTTCTGCAGCAGCGAGTTCTTGCGTGCGCGCTTTATCCAGTGCGGCACTGAGTTTGGCAACTTCTTGTTCCAGTTGCCTAATTGCATCTTGGGAAGCAGCAATAGAATTTTTTGGAGTTTTAGGGGCGGCCATAAAAAATACCTGTATGAAAAAAGCGTTGGGAAAGTGTAGTTAAACAAAATGATAGTTTGCTAGTGCAATTCGGGCGAATTGTAGCCCTGCGCCAGTAAAAAGGGTATGCCTTCAATGCGATAGCCGCGTATCTTTTGCAATGGCTTATTGTTCGCTTATGTAATCTCACGGAGCAGTGGTGTGTGATCGCCGTGAACTTTGTCAAAAGCCGGGAGTCAGACACGGTTCTATATCGATCGCTAGATCCGGGCACCTTGTGCTAAATGGGGCGCAGCACACATTTGCTTGACTGTTTAACTTGTGTGGGTGGTAAAAACGCGCACATTTGGCTGGAGTTGGTATACCATTGCCGCCTGCTTTGGCGCCGCAGTATAAGGTGTCGGCTGGAATCAGGTGAGCGACAGGCTTGCTTCACACAGACAATGATTACAAATCAATGATTACTAATAAGGTGCATTATGTTTAACAAACGTTTATTGGTTGTTGGCCTGATGGCTGCTACTGCGGGCTTGATTGGCTGCAACAAAGAAGAAGCAAAACCAGTTGATGACAGCGCCAAGCTGACGACTCTGGAGCAAAAAGCAAACTACATCATTGGTCAAAATCTGGGCAAAAACCTGCAAAATGGTGGCTTGGCGATTGAGCCTGATTCATTGGCTTTAGCGCTGACCGATGTGCGTGACGGTAAAGAGTCGCGTATCAGTGAAGAAGATATGCAGAAGATCATGCAAGAAGTTCAGCAAAAAGCGATGGCTAAACAAGAAGAAGAGCAAAAGAAGCTGAGCGAAACCAATATTGCTGAAGGCAAAAAATTCCTTGAAGAAAACAAGGCTAAAGAAGGTGTAATGACCACTGAGAGCGGCCTGCAATACAAAGTGATTACCGAAGGTAAAGGCGCGAAGCCAAAAGCGACTGACACTGTGACTGTTAACTATGTAGGTAAGTTGATCGACGGTACTGAATTCGACAGCTCTATCAAAAGCGGTCAGCCAGCTACGTTCCCACTGGACGGCGTAATCCCAGGTTGGACTGAAGCTCTGCAATTGATGCCACAAGGTTCCAAGTGGGAAATCGTAATCCCATCAGAATTGGCATACGGCGCTGGCGGTCAGGGTCCAATCCCTCCTTCATCTACCCTGATTTTCGAAGTTGAATTATTGGAAATCAAAGCGGCTGAAGCAGCAGCTGAAGCGAAATAAGCGTTAATACCCGCTTAGGCGCGCATAAAAAAACCCGCTTGCGAGCGGGTTTTTTTATGGCTGCGATTTGGTGAATCAGTACTTAACTCACCAGGTCTTTGTGCGAGGTGTGCAGTACCGAGATCAGGCGATCCTCAGCGCTAAATCGCACTTCAAGTGTTTCGCCCAAATGCGATAAATCGGCGGTGAGGGAAGTGATGTCGTCAGTCTCAAGATACTTATCGTTGAAGTCCAGCAGGCGTTCAGTGGTGGTATCGATGGTGTCGTAGAGTTTGCTGGCTTCTTGCAGGGCTTCTGCATCATCAAACTCGCGCCCTTCTTTGATCAATTGATCGTAGACCTCAAAATGACCCGCTGACACATAGTCCACCAAAATCTGGCAAAAGGTACGCAGTTTTTCACCGCGCTGCAGGTCACTTAGTTTTTGCTCTCTTTCACTGAGTGCGCAGTATTGCACCAGCACTGCCTGACGCTCATCTAGCCAGCGATCAATAATTTCACTCACACCGCCCCAGCGTTCTTTGGCACTTTTGCAATTTTCTAACATCAGGTAATCCTATGGGTTGTTCGACGTAGTTTGTTTTTAATGAGGCCGCATGCTGGCTTCAGGAAGATGCAAACAAACCATAATTGGTTTGAGTTTGCCACAATAGGCCATCTTTTCTGTGAGGGCAAGATATCTAGGCCAGTTTGCTCTGCTTGCGAATCAGTTGGTATAAATTCGCGCCAGCTAAGCAGATAAAGGCCATAAATGTCCAAGCGGCGAGGCTCAGGCCGAGAATCTTATCCACATGGGCGCAGTTGCCATCGCCTTGTAACAGCAGTTTTAGCGCTTCCATAAATGGAAACACCTCAAACATATAGGCGAGGCCAGGGCCGCATGCGGGCACCTGATCAGCGGGCAGACTTTGTAGCCAAAGTTGACGACCTGCAAAACAAGCGCCGAGGATCGCACTTACAATTCCCAATACCGCATAGGTGCGGCGCCCGGTGATGCCTGGGTTGTGCAGCGCAGCCGCAAGTGCCAAAAGACCTGTGAGAACGACAAAGCCGCGCTGGGTGATACAGAGTGAGCAAGGGATCATTTTCATTACGTGCTCCATATAGGCAGCGGCGAGTATCATCAATGTGCAGGTAATAAAGATGAGGAAGTTGGTTGGGCGAACACTGGGGATCATAGTAAATCCTTAAAAGTGGATAGTGTTTTAGTTTTGTAGGTATGGCTGAACTTATTATTGGTTGAGCTTATGGTAAGCAATTAGCACATAGCAGGGCTAGCTTTTCCTAAGCGGCTGCTTATGGGTGTATGGCAAAACCACTGCGTAGACTGGAGGGAATAGTCTATGCTTTGAAGCGAGCGCGATTATCGCGTCAGTTGGAGCGCGAAATAGGGCGCAAGTTCAGAGCTGTGGAGCGGGTATGAATCTGTTAGTGAAATATTGTGTGGCAGTATTAGGTTTGACCCTGGCATCGTCGGTACTGGCGAGCG
>CAXAVL010000026.1:0-27995 GCA_963971905.1 uncultured Cellvibrio sp. | reverse complement strand
ACAATGGCAGCCAGGCGGGCTTGTTGGTTGATCATTTGTTGGCGGTTAATGATATAAACACACAGTGCGGCGACCAACATACTGACCAGTGCGCTAAATATAAGCCCCCAGAGCAATACATTATTGGGTTTTGGCAGGTGCTGCTCTTTTATAAACTGGGGGGTTACTTGTAAATCCAACTGCCACTGGCGGCCATAAACAGTGCGGGTGGTGTGTTGTGGAAATAATTTGGCGGAATTGGCAATAGTATTCTCATCGCTTGAATAAAACGGGATGGCATGGTTTGCGTCTGTGACATCCGTTAGGGTTATGTGAAAGTGGTTTCGGTTGATAGCCAGTTTTGCGAGCACTTCTTCCATAATCAGCGGCGCATAACTCCAGCCAAATGCTGCGTTAATGCGCTCTTTTTCGGTGGAGGGGGTGACCCAGGTGCGATAGATGGGCATTAAGATTAAAAAGGACTGTTGGCTTTTGCCGGTTGCTTGCACTAGCGTGATGGGGGCAGTGAGGCGGACCTCGCCAGTGCGCATGGCGGCATCAGCAGCAGCGCGGCGAGCCGTTTCAGACCCTATATCCAATCCCACTGCCTGAATATTCCGCGCTAGGGGTTCGATGTACTCAATGACATACCGCTCCTTGTTATGAGGTGTGAGTTGCTTTATCGCAAAATCTGCTTGCCCGGTTGCCCGGGCGTGGGCGACAAATTCGGCCTCTTGGGCAAGGGGTACTCTGCGAATAAACCCCATGCCGCGCGCGCCAGGGAATTCAATATCGATCTCTCTACTTTCCATATAGTTACGGAAATCTTTGTTGGTTACCACGCCTTCACCCTTGGTGAGTATCTGGGCGCGAGCGCTGCGTAAGCCGTATTGGTAAAGCTCCAAACGCTGCGCAATATCATTTGCCAGTGTTGTTGCTTCCGTCTTGGCCAATGCTGCTATGGCAGCATGATTTTCGGTGCGAATGTTTTGAACTATCAAGAGGCTAAAAAGAAGTCCTAAGGTAAAAGTAATACCTCCCCAAAGATAAGGGTTTAAGGAGCTTGCCGGTTTTTTATCCATATTTTTATCTCGGTTAGTCTTGCTCCGCGCAACCGGTGACGGTGGCTAAGGATTTGGTTCCGGGTGTTTGCAGCGAATAATTATTAGTGTTCGGTGATGTTGAGGCCGGTACGTAGTAGTGCGTTCATCTCGCTCACAGGCACTGGGCGGCTGTAGTAATAGCCTTGCATTATGTGGCACCCCAGATTTAATAAAACCTGTGCATGCTCTTTGGTTTCAACTCCCTCTGCGACCAAGCGGAGCTTAAGCCCCATCGCCATTTGTACGATAGCCTTTACTATCGAGATATCGACTTCGTCGTCAAGCATATTGCGCACAAAACTTTGATCAATTTTGAGTACGTCCAGCGGAAAACGCTTGAGATAAGACAGACTGGAATAGCCTGTACCAAAATCATCGAGTGCAATGCGCACTCCGAGTTTCTTCAATTCTTTAATAAGGGTATTTGCATTTTCATCGTTAACTAACAAGCTTTCAGTAATTTCCAATTCGATTTGCTGAGCATTAACACGAGTTAGCGTTAGGATCTCAGCTACTGTGGCAGCAAAGTCGGTGGTGAATTGTACTGCGGAAACATTGACTGCAACTTGCAGGTGAAACCCTTGGTCGGCCCATGCTTTTGCTTGTGCGCAGGCCTTTTGTAGCACCAGTTTCCCCAGTGGAATAATTAAACCGGTTTCTTCTGCAAGGGGAATAAATGCATCGGGAAAGATTAATTCGTTGTTGTTACGCCATCTAACCAATGCTTCTGCGCCAATTATCTGATTGGTTCGCGCATCCACTTTCGGTTGATAGAACACCTCAAATACATTTTCTTCGAGAGCACTGCGTAAATGTGCTTCCAGCGCCAGTTGGGTACGCAAACGCTCTTCGATTTCGTTAGAGAAAAATTGGTAGCGGTTTCTCCCTTGTTGTTTGGCGGTATACATAGCTGCATCGGCGTGGCGGTGAAGGGAATCCATATCCTGACTGTCGTCGGGGTAAATACTAATCCCCATACTCATTGATAGCTCAAGTGTCAGATCTGCTACTTGCCAGTGCTGGGAAAAAATACTTTGTAAACGTGACGCAAAATCGGCGATGTGGGCACTATCGTCAAAGTCAGTTAGCAGGACAATAAACTCATCGCCACCTTGCCGACAGAGGGTGTCGCCACTGCGCAGTACCCCCGTTAACCGGTCGGCAATTTGCTGCAATAAATGGTCGCCGATCACATGGCCATAAGAATCATTGATCGTTTTGAAGTGGTCTATATCCAACAATAGCATCGCAACCTGTGTGACGTGGCGCTGGGCTTTTTTGATGGCCTGTTCCGTTCTGTCGCGTAGTAAAATGCGGTTGGGTAAGTTGGTTAGCGGATCGTGTTGCGCCAGATGTGTCATTTTTATTGCCATGGCGCGCGCTTCACTGACTTCGTGAAACACCATAATTGCGCCGGTAATATCCCCTTTATGATTGCGAATAGGGGCTGCAGAGTCTTCTACTGCAAGAGATTGATTGCTGCGGTTTAGCAAAATGCAGTCAAATGCCATGCCTACAATCCGCTGCTCACGCAATGCTAGCCTGACAGGGTTTTGCAATTCATGACCGCTACTGCCATCGCGCAGCGGCATAATGGTTTCAATAGATTTGCCTAAGGCATCATGCGCTAAGTAGCCCGTCAGGTCTTCTGCGATCGGGTTAACAAACGTAACCTTGCCATCCGGATCGGTAGCGATTACCGCATCACCAATGGAGTTTAAGGTAACGCGCATGCGCTCTTTTTCATCTTGCAGCTCCATCTCGACTTGTTTGCGATCACTGATATCTGTGATGAGCATTAAAAAGCCACCTTGTTCCACCCCATCATCATCTTCGTTGCGGTGGACTAAAGACACTTGCCCAAAGATGATTTTTTGAGGGGTTTCGAAGGTCATTTCAAACGAGGGGTTGGCGCCGCTTAAAACCTGCTCAATATAGGGGGTGAGCATTGTGGCGTTGTTATGGCCCAATACGTCCTTAAGCGATTTGCCTTCCATCTGTGCGGCTGGTGTATCAAACCAATCTCCGCTGACATCATTGCAAAAGATATTAATGAACTCGTCGTTCCAGTAGGCGACAAATGCGGGTAGGGTGTGCATCAAGTCCGCCAAATCGCGCCTGGCCAAGGTCAGCAGGCGGGTTTTGCGCTGCAGAGCTAGTTGTACCTGAACCCGGGCGCGCGCCACGGGCATGTTGAGGGGTTTATGAATGAAATCGACACCCCCGTATTGCAGTGCTTGCAGCTCGTGTATGTCCTGATCATGGGCAGTGACAAAAATAATGGCTATATCGCACAGCAATGGGTCAGCTTTAATCGCTTGGCACACCTCATAGCCATTCATGCCCGGCATTTCGATATCCAGAAGTATTACATCCGGGCGGTGGGTGCGCGCCATTCCCAGCGCGGCCTCGCCGCTGGTGGCATAGAAAACAGCCCCCAAATCCTTTACTGCCTCACGCAACACCCGAATAGTATCGGGCATGTCGTCGACAATAAGAATGACGGCAGGGGGAAGCTCGGAGTAAACAAACATGGCGCGCTGCGTCCTTTGGCAACTTATCTATGCCTTTAAGGCTAGCAGATAGAGGGCTAATATCCATGCGGATCTGGGTAACTTTGGTTGGCTGATGTGCCGCTGACATATATCGATGGCTGCGACTTACTAAGCGTAAATATCCCCAAATAAATCCACCTGGGTTAAATACAAGCGCAAGTCAAACTCATATTGATGATAGTTGGGTTCCATGTGCCGACAGAGTTGATAAAAGGCTTTGTTGTGCTCTTTCTCCTTAAAGTGCGCCAGTTCATGCACCACAATCATTTTTAAAAACGCTTCGGGTGCAGTGCGAAACACACTGGCGATTTTTATTTCATTAACCGTTTTTAATTTTGCGCCCTGCACGCGGCTAATGTAGTGATGCTGCCCTAGTGCATGTTGGATGACTTTTATTTTGCTGTCGTAACTCACCCGGCTTAGTGGTTGGGTCTTTCCCATGTATTCATTTTTAATGTGTTGGGTGTATTGGTAGAGCGCAATATCGGTGCGCACTGTATGGGTATCGGGGTAGCGTTTGAGCAGTACTTCTTTTAGTCGCCCTTCATTAATAATGTTCTGGACTTGATTCAGTGTCTCGTCGGAATATCCAGCGAGGTATTTTAATCGGCTCATAAAAAACGGCGTGTTGAGTTAAAAGGCAATTATAACTCGCCAATGCCTATAACCGTTTAAATCTTTGTTGCTCCCATTTTTATCGATGAGCACTTTTGGTGAAGCCTTGCGTTATCTTGGGGCGAATCAAGTGGCGATAAAATGTTGATCTGGTACGCGGCGCTGCTTGATGCGTCAGTGTGAGCGACTGAAGGTGATCGCTATTATTTTTTATTGAATTTACCTCTTAAAAATTAGCATTGCTCGTGGGGCGACTAAATTTTGGCCTGGAAAATGCAATTGCATCTATGAACGACTGATCAACGCTCGCTGTGTGCTGATTTGTGTCGTTCATAGGTTTTCAATTCAGCAGTAAAGTGCTGGTATTAAGTTGTAACTTGCATGGAGGTAGAAATGAGTAACCTGTCTGTTGAAGGTGCGTTGGCTAGCCCTGTTGCCGCTTTCCATGAACCGCCCGTCGTTCGTTTTCATCACTCCAAAATTCTTGCGCTGTTCCGCGCTATCGACAGTGCACTTATTGTTTTTATGTTGTGGGCTTGTTTGAAATTATTCGGTGTGGAGTGGGGTAATACTTATGCCGCATTTGCCATGGGTGCCGTAATTATTTTTGGATTTTTTGCAGAAAGTAATGAGGTCTATTATCTCTGGCGCGGCCTCTCAATGAAAGATTTGTCTATTCGGCTATTGCTCGCATGGTTCGCCACATTGCTGTGCATTGTTGTCGCTATCGCGGGCATTTATCCCTTTGTGAATATTGGGCTATTGGCGATGAGCAGTTGGTTGGTGGCAACGCCGGCAGTGATGATTGCTATGCATATTGGCCGGCGCATTATTCTTGCAAAACTGCGCGCGAATCCCACCGAACCGCGCCGTGTGGCAATTGTAGGCGCGACAGAATTGGGTTTGCGCTTAATTAACTCAATGGCAAAAATGCCGTGGCTAGGTTACAAAGTGATTGGCTTTTATGATGACCGCGCGCCGGGAAATGATGTGGGCAGGCGGTTAATTGGCAATAACATTGAAGTGAAGGGCGGCTTGGAAATGCTCTATCAAGATGCCCATGACGGCAAGCTTGATATAGTGTTTGTCACCTTGCCCATGCGCGCTGAATTGCGCACGCATTCTGTGATTGATCGCCTTGCTGATACCACTGTATCCCCCTATTTAATTCCTGATGTATTTAGCTTTGATTTGCTGCATTCGCGTCTCACCTGCTTGCAGGGAATTCCGGCGCTGAGTATTTATGATTCGCCACTGGTTGATAACGGCTGGGCCAAAAGGCTGGAAGATTTAGTCTTCGGCATGGGCATATTAATGCTCTTGGCGCTTCCCATGTTGATTGTTGCGCTGGGCGTAAAACTTACCTCGCCCGGACCGGTTTTTTTCAAACAAACCCGTTACGGCATGGGTGGTGAAAAAATCAAAGTGTGGAAGTTTCGCTCGATGACTGTATGCGAAGACGGTGCAAATGTGGCACAGGCTACACGATCTGATCCGCGCATTACGCCCTACGGAAATTTTTTGCGTCGCACTTCGCTAGATGAATTGCCGCAATTATTTAATGTGATTTCCGGCAGCATGTCACTGGTTGGTCCGCGCCCCCATGCGGTCGCACACAATGAATTTTATCGCGGGCAAATCAAAGGTTATATGTTGCGCCATAAAGTGAAACCGGGCATTACGGGTTTGGCTCAGGTCAATGGTTTTCGCGGCGAGACAGAAACGCTGGATAAAATGTCGGGCCGTATTGCCTATGATCTTGAGTACATCCGCAATTGGTCAGTGATATTGGATATTAAAATTTTATGGAAAACGATTTTTAAAGGATTTGTTAATTCTAATGCCTATTAGATTGGCGCGGATGAATAAAAAATCTACCCCGGTCGGTTTTTACTCTCCCAGGCTGCACCGGCTGGTGTTCGGTGCAGCGCTAGTGGGCAATTGCTGGCTTTGTTCAATGTCAGTTGTGGCGGGCAGTGCCGCTGTTGATGTTGATTATTCCGCGCTGAATGACAGTAATTTTTCACGTACTGAACAGGGGCATGAAGAGACTATTCATTTGCTTGGATTAGGGGTGATGGGTGCGGCTGACCTTAGTAAACAGCAACTGAAGGTCGCCCTGAAATTTAAGCAACTTTATTATGATACCAATCAAGCGCTGGATGCCTCTTATGTGCTGGGTGATGCAAATTGGCGCGGGCAAATCGGCAATAAAATATTGTTGGATGCTGCAATAAAACGCGATGCCTATGCGGTTGATCCCTTGGAATATAAGGGAAAAGATATTGTCGGAAAAAATGAATTTATTGCCCGTGCAGGTTATGGCACGCGGGAAAAACTATCGCTGTGGGTTGGTGGCACTGAAATCAATCAGACCCATAGTGCGACAGAACGGGAGATTCTCGACTTCGATCAGCAGGAGGTCTTTGCGGAGTTTATTGCGCAGAAGGGGGCAAGTTTTCAGCACCAGCTGCGTGCGTCAAATGGCGAGCGGCGATATAAAACCGGCGTGAGTTCCGCTGGGGATTTTATCGATTTTGATTATCGCCAATATTCATATGATCTTAAATTGATAAAAAATACCGACAATCAATTCTCATTGGGCATCGCTCGCTTTGACCGCGAGGGAGAGATTAATAGCGATACAGGTGTTTTATGGCATGCCCAATGGTTGTGGCAGTTAACCGCTAAAGTTTCCCTGCAGTTGGGTTATGAAGTTAATGAGCCAGCTGCGGGTGAGGAAATTGAATTTCCCACTGAGTTGAACGACACCAGCGTGGCGCTGCGTTGGCAAGTATCTCCGCGCTGGCGGGTAGAGAGCCACTTTGCATATTCTGAACAACAGTACATTTCCCAAATTACTCAAGCCGAGCGCGATGAAAAATGGCAGCGTTGGCGCCCTTTAGTGCTGGTCTATTCCGGAGTTAAAAATTTCAGCGTCAGGCTGGAGGCGGAATTATATGATCGGCAATCTACTCTAGCATTCAGAGACTATGAAGGAGAAAAAATTAATTTGATGCTTTCGTTACATTTCTAACGGCAATCAATTTAAAGCTGAATTTTTATTGAGGTATTAAGTGAATATTACAATTTTTAACGTGAAGTATAGCAACAATGTGGGTGATGGTATTGTTGCAGAAACAACGGAATATTTGCTTGATTCGTTAACCCATGGCAATAGCATCTCTACGGTGGATTTGGGTGGTCGTATTAATTACGGCGACGCAGGTATTAAGGCGCCCTCTGTGTTAAAAAATATTGCCAGCAAAGTGTTGCGCAATTTGCCCGAAGCAATGGCAAATAGTTTGCGCCATCGAATGACTTATTCTTTGTTACAGCGCGATGCACTACCGCGCTGGAAAGCGGCGATAAAAAAGGCGGATAGAGTGGTGATTGGCGGTGGGCATTTGATATCCGACGCCGAATTGTATTTCCCCATCCGGTTGCATGCCATTGTCAGTTTGGCGATGGAATTACAAAAGCCCG
The DNA here is from genome assembly GCA_963971905.1 of uncultured Cellvibrio sp. Classification (GTDB taxonomy): domain Bacteria; phylum Pseudomonadota; class Gammaproteobacteria; order Pseudomonadales; family Cellvibrionaceae; genus Cellvibrio. Next base: position 20,257 of record CAXAVL010000026.1, on the reverse strand, counting down.
TGTATCTTCATGCGGTTGGTGTGTCGAATCCCGCCTATTTTTCACCGCAGGGGCGTAAATTATTCAGCGCTATTTTTAACAACAATCCCTATCTTCAGTATGTCTCGGTGAGAGACGAATTATCGCGTAAACATTGGTGCAGTATTTTCGGAGGTGATGTAACTGTTGTGCCCGACCCGGGGAATTTTACCCGTGAAACCTACGGAGGTTTTGCGCGCGAAGCAGATGCTGAAGGCGTGGTGGGAATTGGTGTAATGGCTTCTGGCCTGGTGGTAAATGATACGCCCGGTAAACACACTAAAGTGGTGTTGTCAGTTGCGGATTATATTGAACTGGGAAAAAAATTAGCCGCTTTAGGTTTTACCCCGCTGTATTTTACCAATGGCTCTCCGGAAGATGAGGCAGTGTTAGCCAGTATCAAACAACATATAAATGTTTCATTAATCAATGTGATGTTTGCAGAGCGGCCAATGGTGCCAGAGGATTTGGTTAAAACTATTTTGCGCTGCGAGAAAATTGTCGCCTATCGTTTACACGCCTGCATAGTGGCGACATCCCTGGGGGTGCCGGTGATAGGTTTGGCGTGGGATAAAAAATTGTCGTCTTATTTTGAGAGTATTGGCGCGGCCGATCGCGTGTGCGTCAATTTCAATGCTGATGTGGTGGCCAAACAATTAGCGCATCTACAGCCCCTGGATATTACGTTTACCAAGGAACCCTATTTGCAGCTGGTTCGTTAACGGGAGTGCACGCATCGGCTGCGCTAGCGTGCCCAAAATTCTATTGAGTGATGTGTGATCTTATGGTTTGCGTAGCGCCAATTGTTTTAATGCATGTTCGTACTTATGGTTGTTGATGGTGTGCTTCATGTGCAAGCCGCAGCACTGTTTTTTGTGGGCTAGTTCGCTTGGGTTTTCATAAATTGTGCGCAATAGATTGGCCGCTTCTTGAATGTTGGCATCGGCCCAAGTGGCATTGTCGAACTCACTGAATTCCGGGTGCGAAGAGTTGACTTTGATCGGCGCATACCCCACTAAAAAACTATTTTCGTGGGTGCAAAAATCCATATTGCCCGACCAGCCCGTCACCAGGGTGGGAGTATTTAATAACATAGCTTCTGCGATTGTTAAGCCAAAGCCCTCTGAGCGATGCAGCGATGCATAAAGATCTGCGGTTGCAATCAAGCCGAGAATATCGCTTTTACTCCAATGTTGATCTAACAATAAAATGTTGTTGTGCCCGGCAATTGCCGCGAGCAAGGTTTTTTTCTCCTGGCTGTTTTCTCCGGCATTTGCTTTGAGGATGAGATAAGTATTGGGGTTATCTGCAAATGCTTGAGTAAAAGCAGCAATTAGCCCCAGCGGATTTTTGCGCTCCATGGCACTGCCAAAGCTAAAAATATTAGCAACCACAAAGGCATTGTCGGGAATGTGCAAGCGTTTGCGAATATCACTTGCGGGTTGTTCCGGTGCGACTGGATGCGTGACCGTGAGCACCGGAAGTTGGGTGTAACGCTGAATGGTGTTGGTGGTAAATTGTGACGGGGTCATAATCGCATTCATATAGTGCGTAGCTTTAATCCACTCGTCTGGTATGGCTTCCAACTCCCATGCCCAGTAACCTATATTAAATGTACGTTTAAACTGGTTAATGCCCATTTGCAAAATGACCGGCGGCAACATGGGTGGGTTTAAATGGTAAATGCGACAGTTAATTTCATTTTGTGCAATTGAATTGTGCCACTGCCAATCCAGTTCGGCGGGTTTGTGAAAAAAAGCTTCCACGCTGGTGCAGTTTACTGAGTAGCCATCCTCTGCTAATTGCTGCGCGCAAAGGCGTGCGGACTCGCCAATGCCAGAGATGCTGTGAAAAAATCCAATTACCTCAATGCGCAACCCTGCCGTAGAGCGAGAGTCTTGCTCTGGCAGTGCCATGCCGCTTTGCGGAATAATGCGTTGCAATATTTGTGCGCGTATTTTCCGGTAGATGTGACGCGATAAATTTTTCATCCAAGTCTCGGTTGTTGATGGTTCAAGGGTGGTCGCCGCACAAGTGGCACCTTAACTGAGGCGCGCCCAGGATTGAATGCGCAGCAGCAGGGGCGAAAATTTAAGTGGCATAATTTTCAGACACTCTCCCAGAAAGTTGCGTGTTTCATTGCGAAAAATAACCACACACAAGAAAAAATAACTTATACCACCGGTCGCGCCGAGCAATAATAATTGTGTGGCAGCTGGTAGTGTTTGCGGCAGCCATTGTTTAACGGCAAGGCAAATGCAGAGCATGATGCTTGCGGCGAGGTGGCTGGGCCAAAGTACATTTAACATAGGAATAAAACCGCAGCGGAAAATATGCTGGAAAATAACCATGCTAATGGCACCGCTAATGTAATTGATAACGACATAAGCTATAGCTGCATAATGAGTGCCATAAGGTATTAGTAGGTAGCCAATAATCAACGTTGTTAATAAGGTGGCTATCATGTTGAGCAATACCCATCTGGATTTTCCTTCTGCAGTGAGTGTGGCATTAATTTGAATGCGCAATGCGAAGGGGGTTGAACCGAGTGCAAGTAAGGCCATGAGTGCACCACTGCTGTGCCATTTTTCGCCAAATACCAGCGCGATAAATTCTTCTGCAATTGCGGCGGTGCCAAAAAAAATAGGCAATATGACAAAGCTATTGATGCGCAGTATCCGCAGGGTGGCCTTGGCTCGCGCCTGGGCATTTTCCATGCGTGCCAATACGGGAATGGTGGTTTGTTCCAGTGGGCGAATAATAATTTCTTGCAAAATAAATAGCGCTCTTCCCGCTATACGATAAATACCCAAGGCAATCGGCCCGAGTATTATGCCCACCATAAACTCTACTAGTGTGCTGCACAGCGTATTAATAAATTGCGCCAGCATCATCGGGCTTGCCATGTGTATGGCTTCACCTGCTCGCTGCAATGAGAATTGCCAGCGTGGCCACCAGTTGGCGCCAATAATGGTCAAGGCGGTTACTATCAGTTGCCCGCTGAGTTGTTGCGCTACCAGTGCCCACACACCGTATCCGCGCAGCGCTAAATAAATTCCAATAATGCTGGATATAACACTCGATAAAATCGACCGTATAGCAATAGCCTTAAAGCGCAAATCGCGGCGCAATTTGCCGTCGTGCACGACTTTGATTGCTTCCAACATAAAGATGATGGAGAGCACTGCTAAAATTGAGGCGGCTGCTGGTGCGTAGAGTTTGGCGGTCAGTGGCACACCAATAAATAACACGATTAAAGTGACTATGACGCCATAGCAACAGGAGATATAAAAACTGGTTGCAGCATAATCCTCTTCCCATTCGGGGCGCTGCACAATGCTAATGGACAAGCCGCCATTAATAATAATTCGCCCGGCTTCTACAACTAGAATCGCAAACACCACCAAGCCGATTTCGTCAGGCGATAAAATCCGCGAAATAATAATAAAAACCACAAAGCTGACGATGCTCATGCTGCTGGCCGCCAAACTCATCCAGGCCGCACTTGACCCCAAACTTTTTTGTAAACTCATAGCGAACCAGTGCGTTTGCCGGTGCGCAAACAGAGAATTAAAAATTGAACAATGTCGATGGTGTAGCGGCGCAACAAACGCGAAGGCTCAAGGCATAAACGATAAAACCACTCCATCCGCAAACGCTGCACCAGAGCCGGTGCGCGGGATTTATCGCCAGCGAGAAAATCAAACAATGCCCCCACACCCATTAACAGTTGGGCGTTCAATTGGCCGCGCTGCTCTAGTATCCAGCGTTCTTGGTGTGGGTTGCCCATGGCCACCAAAACGACGTTGACTTGGCTGCGGTTAATCTCATCAATCACTTCGGCAGTATTTTTTGCTTCATCGTAACCATTGCGTATACCCACTACATTAATTGCGTAGTGCTGGCGCAATGCAGTGGCGGCGCGCTGGGCTATGCCGGGTTTGGCGCCCAGTAAAAATACCCGGCCATTTGCGCCGAGGCTTTGCAAAAAACGGGGCGTGAAATCGGTGCCGTTTAGGTTTTCAATAAAACCTTGGCGATGCACTAATAGGCTGGCGATATCCATGCCTATGCCGTCGTTAACAATAATCGTGTCGGCGGCGGACATCTGCGCTTGTAGGGTTTGGCACTGCACCACAAAATTTGTATTGGCATAAAAAAAAGCGATTTGCTGATGCTGCATTTTTTCTTGCAGCAGTGGTATCAGGTCTGCGGCAGTGGTGCGCAAAATAGTAAAACCACCCATAGTGAGGGATGGGCAGGCGCGCGTATGGTTATTGACACTATTCATGATATTTCCCCGGTAGCGTGGGTGTAGATGGCTTGTTACATAATCGCTTCAGGTGGAAGCGGCGGGGACGCACTACTGCTTTTTTCTTTGCTACCGGCCTGATTTTCGGGGCGATAAAAAAACCGTTTTAAAATCGGCCATTGCAATGATTCCGTTTGTTGTGCACCGCTTAACGCCAGTGGGTAATTACCCCACCAACTTCCCGCCGCCCAATAACTCCAACCGCGCCATTTTTCTGCGCGCATTAATTCTAAAAACCGCGTCAGTGTTTGCAGGCACTCCGGTGTTGCGGGCACGCCGAATTCACCTAAAAAAAGCTGCTGTTGGTATTGCTCCGACCAGGTGTGAATGCGTTCAAATTGGCTGTTGAATTCATCGGCACTGCGGCAACCGGCACCGGTGCTACTGCTGTGGGTGCCCGAGTAGTTGCTGTCGGTGTATTGATGTACTTCAATCACTGTGCGTTTGAGCGGGTCATGTAATTGTTTGAAGTAATGCGCGTTGCTCATCTCGCCGCCACTGAACCAATCGTGCAGGCCGCTCCAGCCGCCCCCAGCTACCCAAATTCCGTTGCTGACATTGGCCTTGCGCAGGGCGAGCACTGTCTGCTGGGCAATGCTTGCCCAGGTTGCCTTGGGAATAAAAGCCGGTTCATTCATCAACCCAAACGCAACACTGTCGGCATTGGGGAATTCCTTGGCCAAGGCGAGCCAAAAGTGGATAAATGCTTGGTGCAGTGCAATATTTTCAGGTGTTGTTGCGGTGAGTGGATCGCCAAAATATTTGGCGTAATTATGCAGATCCAGCAGCACACAGAGCCCGTGAGTTTCGGCGCGTTTCAGGGTTAAACGCAGGTGCGCCAATTGCGCACTATCGAGCGCGCTATTGGCCTCGGGTTGGGTTCGTTCCCAGAGAAACGGCAGCCGGATCATATTGGCACCTTGATTGGCTATGTATTCCAGCTCTGCTTCGCTGGGGTAGACATAATCGTGAAACACTTTCCCCGGGATCTGACTGCTGCCAAATTCCGCACCGGCCAGGTTCACCCCCGTCAGCCGCGCTGAATCCAAGCAGCCGGCAACACTGCCGGCTGCGGCCAAGCTAAGCGGCAGGCTCAATAGCGCGGCGAGCAGCGCGTGGCGTTTCATGATGCGCGCCGCAATGTGTCATAGAGCGCGACATAGCGGTCGGCAACCGCTGGCCAGGCGTAGCGTCGCGCAAAGGCTTGGCTGTCTTTGCGGCGCGCTTGATAAGCCCGCTCACCCTGTTCGTGCAGGTGCAGTAGCTGGGTGATGGCGCTGTGCGGTGCGGCATCGAGCGTCATGCTGATGCCTAAGCCAGAGCTATCGATGAGCCGCTGAAAAGGGGGAATATTGCTGAGGATGGGAGTGAGCCCCGCGCTCATCGCCTCAATCGGCGCTATGCCAAAACCCTCGTGGCGCGACAGGCAGATAAAATAACTCGCCTGGGCAATCAATTGTTTCAACTCCGCATCGCTGGGGTTGGGCGCCAAGGTGACGGACGATGACAGCTGCAACTTGTCCACCTGCTGTTGCAGATCGGCAGCGCTGTGATCGTATTCGCGCCCGGCAATTGGGCAAAAAACGCCAGCGCCTGCAGCAGCCCTTTGTTGCTCGACCAGCGCCCAAAGTAGATCAGGCACGGCTGTAATTGGGGTGAACCGGCATCGGCGTATTTCTCTACATCCACCCCGTTTTCAATCACCTGTAATTTATCTTCCGGCATGATTTTGCTGAACAGGGCGCCGTCGTTGGAACTGGTGGCGACAACATGGTTATACGCGTTGGCCGATAGCCGCGTCACACTTTGGAAGTAGGCCTGTTTAGCGCGCGAGGCAAAGGCCGTGTGAAAAAAACCACCGTGGGTAGAGAGCACCAGTGGCCGCCGGTGGAGCCATTTGGTGGCGGCGAGAAAATCGTAAAAGAAATCCACCCCGTGAACATGGATCACATCGGCCGCTTTCACGTATTTGAGCACCCCGGGGCAAATGGGGTAGCGACTGGAGCCAAAGTAACCGAGGCGGATGACCTCAATGCCATCGATTTGCTCTTTGGGGGTGAGGGTTTCGCTGGAATTTCTGAACAGGCGGTTGAGGGTGATGATTTTGGTGTGCTGATGCGGATGGGTTAATTGGTGCCGCGCAATATTGCGCACTACCTCTTCCATTCCCCCGATCGAGGGCAGGTACTGGCGCACAATATGAATCACTTTAAGCGGTGCTAGTTTACTCGCCATAACGATTGCTCCTGTTCAGTGGCCGTCGGGTTCCAGCGCAGTTTTTAGCAGCGGGGTTTTGCAAACTGCAGCCCACCAAAAACCAGAGTAGCCCCGCTGTTTTAAGCGCAAAAAAAGAGGTTCCGCTAATGCAGAGGATCAGTGCGATATAGATCGACACCATGGCGCGAAAGCGTTGGCCGCGCTCTGTGGTAAAGGGCAGCAGCCAAAAACTGCACCAGAGCAACAGTATCAGCGGCAGCCCAAACGAAGCGATGGAGTGGGCGTAGCCCTCGTCAAAGTAACTATCGCTATGGCCTATGCCAAACAGCTGGGGCAGATCGAACTCCAGCAGCGACCACCCCGAGTAAGACAGGCGCCCGCGCAGGTCATCGCTCACCATCATCTCGCCGTGTTCACTGGGAATGAGCAGGCCGATACAAAGTAGGGCGGCGATGGCGACAAATGGCGCCAATACACAAAGGTTGAGCAGGGCGCCGCGCACGACAAGGCGCAGCAGGATTAATGCGCTGACGGTCATCAGGGCAAAGCGGGAGTCGCACAGCACCATCATGACGATGGCGGCCAGCACAAAAAACACCCCGCTGCGCCACTCTTGTTGCGGGCGGCACAGCCCCCAAGCCGCGCAGAGGGTGGCGAAATTGCCCAGTGCAATGGGCTCTAGAAATACCGACGACACCCGGTGCGGGCCAAGCAGCTGTGGCAGCAGGGTGCGGCCAATGCCCTCGGGGCGCATGCCATTGCCTAGCAGGCGGTCCTCACGCATAAAAAAATCGACGCTGGGGTTCAGTGCCCCCACGTTGACGTAATAATTGAAAATATCGAACCATTGGGTGTAGTAATCGAGGAACCATAATTCGAACAAACCCATCGCCAAAATGACCCAAATGGCGAGTTTGAGTGCGCGATCGGCCAGCGCTAACTGGCCGATGTTGCAGCCCAGCCAGAAAAAACACAGGGGGATGGCGAGGTCGCGGAAGGATTTAATCGTCACCTGCTGGTTGATCAGCCAGACCAGGCAGAGCATCGCCGCTGCCATCGCCCCCAGCCACAAAACACCGGGCAACAAGCGGCGCGCCAAAAGCGGCAGGCACATCAGCATGATCACCGCCTCCGCCATGCCCAGCAGGGGGCGCGACACCGGCATCAACACACTGTTGATAAAACAGAGCAGGGCTTGATAACTCACGCTGGCCACAATAATCAGGCTCACCCATTGCTGATCGCTCAACCACGGGCGGGCCATGGCCGGTTGCCAAGGAGCCGATGCGATTGGCTGATCCAGATAGCGCTTGCTTGATGAGCTGTTCATCCATTCCTCACAATGCTAAACCATCAAGAACCTAGCTGGTCAGGCTCACCCCAAGCAGGCGTACACCCAATTCCTGCAGCCGAATACTGATATCGCTCAGCGTGCGCGTTTTGGTCTGATTAGCTTGCGCCAGCAGCAATGCAGCACCCGCTTGCGCGGCGACCAGTTGGGCATCGCGGTTATTGGTCAGCGGCGAAGTGTTGAGGACCACTACGTCAAAGCCTTGGCTCAAACTGCTCAGTTGGGTTTGAAAGTGGGGCTTGCTGGCCAGTAGCTCCTGGGGGTTGGGCACCGGTGTACCGGCACCAATTACCTGCAATGCGCGAATACCTTCAATTGCGCTTGGTACCAGCGCTGAGCGCCCTGCGAGGCTATCGCTTAAGCCGGGTGCCATAGGGTCCAGGTGAAACAGCGCCTGCAACTGGGGCTGGCGCAGATTGCAGTCCACCAGCAGGGTATTGATACCCATCTGGGCGAAACTGATGGCGAGGTTGGCGCTGGTCAGCGCAATGGTTTCCGCTTCATCGCAACCCACTAGTGCCAAGGTGGTCTGCTGTTGGTTATTGAAGTAGCGCAGCAATAGTTCACTGCGCAGGCTGCGCAATGCCTCTGCTTGGGCGCCATCTGGCTGGAAGAGGGCGACCAAACGCTTGTCCAGCAGGCTGTGTTTGCCCGGAGGTGTGGTATAGGCAAATTGTTCGGCCAAAATCGCTTGCACGTCCTCGGCGCTGACCAAGCCCAGCTTTAGCGCCGCATCGCCAAACCGCAGCCCATAGGTTTTTTGCGCCGCCAGAATCTCAGCGAGGTCCTTGGTGGCCAGCTTCCCGCTGGCCACCAGCATCGGCCCCATTTTTTGCAGGCTGGCTGAGACGCTTGGCGCGGGGATGGCTTGGGCAAAATCATTCATGCTTGTGCCTCCGTGAGGGGAGAAAGGCGTCGGCTGCCGGGAATCACCGCTAGTACACGCAGCCCCAACCCCTGTTCCAGGTCGCTAACCGAGCGGATGCGCGGGTCGAGCCATTCGCTGCCAAGGGCGATAGCAACACCGGCCATCAAACCCATTATGAGCGCGAGAAAAAGTGTCAGCGGGGGTTTAGGGCTGGTTGGGCGATTGGGCACTTGCGCGCTGTTGAGCACCGCTATATCGGTAGCGGCGATTTGGCTTTCCAGCCGTGTTTGCGCCGTGCGTGCGAGGGCAGCTTCATAGGCCGTTTGGGCGTTATCGGCCTCGCGTTTAAGCAGGCTGAGCTCATTGCGATTGCGGCTCAGTTGCAGCACCAGTTCTTTTTGCGTGGCCAGCTCGGCGGTGAGCTGCTCTTCTCTTAATTGGGATAACTCTACGGACGATTGCAGGCTGCCGCTAATAAGTTCCAGCATGCGGTTCATCTGCTTTTTGAGCGTATCGGCTTCGCTGCGCGCTTGCAGATATTGGGGGTGGTTTTCGCCCACTTGGGTGCTCAGTTCATCGAGCCGCGCCTGGGCTTGCGCCAAGTCAGTAGCGAGCTTCTGAATTTGGGGATTATCGAGCGCGCGGGTTTCCAGCCGCCCCTGTTTGGTATTGGCAATCTGGTCGCTGCGGCTTTGGGAGTTGAGCCGCTCGTTTTGGACCGCAATCAGCATGGAGGATAGTTCCGCCAATTTGGCCGATTCCAAATCCAGCCGGTCGGATGAGGCGAGTATGTTGTGCTGTTCCTGATAGCTGGACAGGGCGTTTTGTTTGGCGATGAGCTCGGCGCGCAAGCCGGTCAGTTGCTCGTTGTACCAGAGGGTGGTCTGTTTGGCTGGCTCTACACGCAGCTCCAGATTGGTGACCACATAAGCCTGCGCAAAGGCGTCTGCCACTTGTGCGGCGAGCTGCGGGTCTTGCGCGGTAAAGGTAATGCTCAAGACGCTGCTATCGCGCTTGGGAATCACGTTCAACCCTTTGGCGAGAAAGGTGAGTATGCGGCTCTGGTCGGGTACTGTATCGCCAGTCAATTTGGCTGCGTTGATTACTGTGGGCGACTGGTGCAGTGCCAGTTGCTCAATCACCTTGGCGGCGACTGTGCGGCTGCGAATAATGTCGGCTTGGGTGGCAATGTAGCCGCTGGTCAAACGCGCCGGCTGCGATTGCCCACTGATGGGATCAAGCCCGCGGCCATCAACCAATAAATCGGTAGAGGCGGTATAGGATTTGGGGGTCAGCAAAATCACCAGTAGTCCGGCTGCCAAGGCGAGCAAAATACTGGCTGTAATCGCGTGTTTACGTGCGACTAAAATCCCGATAAATCTGTGCAAATTCATCTTACAGCTCCTCTTAGAAGATGCTTTCCTTAACCACCAGAACATCGCCATCCATAACTTGATCGTCGGGTTTGGCGCGCAGTTCCTGTACCGATCCATCCGCGCCTTGGCGGAAGAGTTTCACCCCGGAGTTACTTGCGCTAGCGGTGGGGCCGCCCCCGGCACTGAGCGCTTGGCGTACATTGAGCGGGCGATCCAATGGGTACATGCCCGGCGAATGCACTTCACCATTGAGGTAAAAACGCCCGGCATTAGGCACATAGAGTGTGTCGCCATTTTTGAGCCAGATAGTGGGTAGGGATTGATTTTGCGGGCTGAGTAACTGCTGTAGGTCGTATTCGATGCGCTCTTGGCTGCCGTCTTGGGCAAGGCGCATTAACAGGATGCGTTCACTGCCCGCCGCCGCAATTCCGCCCGCCCACGCCAGTGCTTGAGTCAGGCTGGTCGGCCCTTCCAGAACCAGCCTGCCTGGGCTGTTGACCTTGCCGAGAATGGCAACCGTCTGGCTGCGATACTGGCTGACCAGCACATTCACCTGCGCATTTTTCAGGACATTGTCCTGTTGGTAGCGCTGCGCAATCAGAGTGGCGGCCATGGCGGTGGTTTGCCCTGCAATCGCGATATTGCCCAGCAGTGGCACCAGCACCATGCCATCGCTATTAACCTGAGCTTCGGCGGCTAACTCCGGTTGGCCATACACCTTAATGTGCACCTCATCACCTGCGCCTATACGGTAGGCCGCAGCGGGTGGAGTAGCTGTTTGCGCCTGTGCCAGCGTGCCGACTATGGCTATGCCAAACGCGGCCGCCCACTTATAAAACGCCAAGTTCATGCGTTGTCCTTAAATTCCATGGCCGATCAGATTGCACATCTCAATCGGGGTGTGGGAAAGCATCACTGGGGCTACTGCAAAAGCGAGGCCTATTTGTTCAAAGCACCATAAAAAACGGAAAAACTGTGGTGCAGCGCAGAGTTTGACGCTCAACCTGTCAGCCCAATCCTCCTGGGGCTTGAGTGAACAGCCAAATTTTTTAGCCGATGTGTGTGTTCCTGCTTTGTTTTGGTGCGTATATGAATCTGATTGCTGTGTTGCATGAGTTTTTTGCGTGGAAGCTATTTGGGCGGCTGGTGTACAATGCCCGCCTAATTTTTCCTACTACCCATCCACACTCCCTCAGCCACCTCGCGCGGCTTGCAGGTCAACCCTAGGACTTATCTATGTTTGATAAAAACCAAACTATTGCTTCTTTTGATCCTGAAATCTGGGCATCAATCCAGAACGAAGGCAAGCGTCAGGAAGAGCATATCGAGCTGATCGCCTCGGAAAACTACACCAGCCCAATGGTGATTGCAGCACAAGGCACCAAGTTGACCAACAAGTACGCTGAAGGTTATCCGGGCAAGCGCTACTACGGTGGTTGTGAGTATGTAGACGTGACTGAAGCGCTGGCAATTGAACGCGCTAAAGAGCTGTTCGGCGCGGATTACGCCAACGTACAGCCACACGCAGGTTCACAGGCTAACCAAGCGGTTTACGCGGCACTCTGCGCACCGGGCGATACCATTTTGGGCATGAGCTTGGCACACGGCGGCCACCTGACGCACGGCGCTAAAGTGAGTTCATCGGGCAAGTATTACAACGCCATCCAATACGGTCTGAACCCGGCGACTGGTTTGATCGACTACGACGAAGTTGAGCGTTTGGCGGTAGAGCACAAGCCAAAAGTGATCGTTGCCGGTTTCTCGGCTTACTCGCAAGTAGTGGATTGGCAGCGTTTCCGCGACATCGCCGACAAAGTAGGCGCTTACCTGTTTGTGGATATGGCACACGTTGCCGGTCTGGTTGCGGCGGGTCTTTACCCTAACCCAGTGCAAATTGCCGATGTAACTACCCCCACCACCCACAAAACCCTGCGCGGTCCACGCGGTGGTCTGATTCTGGCCAAAGCCAACGAAGAGATCGAAAAGAAGCTGAACTCAGCCGTATTCCCCGGCGGTCAAGGTGGCCCTTTGATGCACGTTATCGCGGCTAAAGCGATCAGCTTCAAAGAAGCTATGAGCCCTGAGTACAAGGCTTACCAGCAACAAGTGGTAAAAAATGCCAAGGCGATGGCGAAAACCTTCATTGAGCGCGGTATCAATATCGTTTCTGGCGGTACTGAAAACCACCTGATGCTGGTTGATCTGATCGGCAAATCCTACTCAGGTAAAGATGCTGACGAAGCCTTGGGCAAAGCGCACATCACCGTAAACAAAAACGCTGTACCAAACGACCCACGCTCTCCGTTTGTGACCTCTGGTATCCGTGTAGGTACGCCAGCGGTTACCACTCGTGGCTTCAAAGAAGCCGAGTGTGTGCAATTGACCCACTGGATCTGCGATATCTTTGCAGCGCTGGAAGCGGGCAATGCGGATGAAGTGATTGCCAGCGTAAAAGCGCAAGTGGCTGAGCTGTGCAAGAAGTTCCCGGTGTACGCTGAATAAAGCACACGCAATACCATAGGTGGCAATGGCGGGGCTGATTCATCTGGCGCCGATCATGTTTCACTTATAACCAAAAGGCAGCCGCAGGGCTGCCTTTTTTATTGCGCCCTTATTGGCGCTTATTACTACATCTAAAAACGTGTTTTCTCATAATCGCTTTTTTGTTTTTAATTACTATTTTTTAAAAATAAGCTGAAAATTAGATTTTATTTTCACGAGGAGTAATAAAAACTCGATATCTTGATCGTTCTGGCTTATTTTTAATCAACCTAAGCAGCACTCTGGTGTCATTCATGGCGCTTCCCTCATCTGGCAATTTCAAGCGAATCTATCTGGCGTTAAGTGCCATATTGATTATCGCGTTGGTCTATCAAATCACCCGCGAAGACGCCCTGTTACAGCCTAACCAGCAGTTAGAACAAATATTGAACGAGCAACCGCCGCTGAGCACCGATCCCGCCACCAACCCGGTGCTGGCCAATGCCAACCGCGAGTTAGCGCGTGCGCAGCAGGCTTTGGCATCACCCGCTACCCGGTCAGCTGCCGATGGCAGTACCTCAGTTACCGCAAAACCTGCAGCTACAGTGCCCGATGCTTGGCGCATGGCAGATTCAACTCCCAACATGCCGCTGCCGCAAAGTGTGTCGGTCTATGAGCCTGTGTCGGTCGATATGCAGAATCCGGCTTATCCCGAAGCGGGGCAGCAAACCAGCGTGACGCTGCCCGGCGGCGAGCGGCTGCAGGTGAATGTGGAAGCGAGCAAAACCAATCCCAATGGCGATTATTCCTGGCGCGGTCATTTGGACGGTCATGGTGATGAATTCCCCGTAGTGATGACTTACGGCGGCAACTCGGTATTTGCCACAGTGACTACCCCCAACGGCAGCTACACACTGGAATCGGTCAATGGCAGTGGTTGGATTTATAAAAACCCGTCGGAGTTTGAGTTGTCGCAACCGGGCAGCAATGATTATTTAGAAATTCCACACGGGCATGAGCACGAGTGAGATATTTAAATCAAGGGCAAAACAATTTTTTTAGCGGAGGCAGGCGGTAATGCGTAAGAAAACATAACTGCAATGCGGTGTGGCTTTAATGGATGCGCATCAAAATTTGGAAAATGGTTTCCATTTTTTGTTAATCACGGAGGGTTTTCAGTAAAGTCTACAGAGAGAATTTTATGAAACCCTATGCTCAAAAACTCATTCGTATTGTTACCACTGCATTACTGTCTGCAACCGCATTACCTGCGCTGGCCGCTTCCACTGCAATCGATGTGTTAGTGGTGTACACCAAAGGTGCTGCCAACTTATACGGCGGCGACCCTACCACTCGCATTAATCAATTATTTCAAGTCACCAATCAAATCTATGCCGACAGCGGTGTGGATTTGGAAATCCGTGTTGCGAAAACCCTGCAGGTGGATTACACCGATGACAACAATGCAGAAACTGCACTAAACAATATCACCTTCAATCAGCACGCTGCCTTTAGCGGTGTTGCAGCCGCACGCGAACAAGCGAAAGCTGATATGGTGATCTTTTATCGCCCTTATATGACTTCTCATGGCAGCTGTGGCGTGGCCTGGGTGGGCGGCAGTAATGGCACTATGAGTGCGGGGCATAAGGCGTATATGTTTGCGCATGTGGCAATAAATTCCTGCGGTGATTTTGTGACGGCGCACGAGTTGGGTCACAACATGGGTTTAAAACATTCGCGCAAACAGGATGGCATTGGCGGTGTTTTGCATTACGCATTGGGTCACGGTGTGGTGAATTCGTTTACCACTGTTATGGCTTACCAGAATGAATTCAATGTGGATTACTGGAATGGCAAAGTGTATAAATTTTCCAACCCCGATATTATCTGCAAAAATAATTTGCCTTGCGGCGTTGATCGCAACAACACCAGTACCGGTGCAGATGCCCGCTATGCGCTGAATATTACTGCGCCGCAAATTGCAAATTTTTATGCCGGTGCCCCTGCTTCTTCAACTGCGTCAACTTCTTCATCCAAAACCAGTTCTTCATCCAAATCCAGCGTAGCGCTTTCTTCCAGTAAATCGTCAAGCTCTGCCAGTAGTGTTAATACCGGCGATGCGCTGGTACTAAAAAGTAAAGTGGAGTCTGCCCGTGCCATGCATTCAGCTGCTGCCGCAGTGTTAGCTGCTAATAAACTCTCCATCACCGAAAAAATGGCTGCGGAACGCGTGGCTAAAACTGAATTGACGACTGTTACCAGAACTTTGACTACGGCAACGCGAGGCTACGAAACTGCAGTTGTGAAATACAATGCTTTGGTTGCCAAGGTGGAGCCATTGCAAACCCAGTTGAATACCGCAATTGCTGCTTATAATTCTGCCGCAACAGATGCGGCCAAGGCGTCTCGGTTAACGGCATATAACAATCTGGTGACCAGATACAACGCGCTGCTGGAGCAAATTGGTGCGGCTGCGTCAGCAGTAAATACTGCACAGCAACAAATTGCGCCCGCCACTGCAGCAGTTGCGACTGCCACCAATATTTACAATGCAGCAGTTGCCGCAACTGCTGCAGAAAAAGCCAAAACCGCTGATTTAACAACTGCGGTCGCCAATGCGTTGGCTGCATTTAAAGCGCTGGATGTTGAATACAAGGCGGCACTCAGGTTGTGCAAATGTACGGTGTAGCCTTGATGCGCTTGTCGCGCAAAGGTGAATGATTTTTTAGCTGTCTGATTGACTCAGTTGTTGCCCGGTTTATGCCGGGTTTTTTTTGAGGGCTATAGTTTGTTTACATTGAGCCAGAGTTCTGGCCTGTGCACGGGTGTATCTGGATGCATTTCCGGATTCGGAATGCGCAGAATAAGGCGATTGGCAAGATTGGTGCGGTTCAGGGCGTCCTTAATCAGCGTGTTGTTGAAAAATAATAAATCGAAACTGCCATCCGCAATGGCCAATTCCAAACCTTGGTTGAGCTTGTGATGCAAGGCGCGATTGTCTTTACGAACATAGAGGTACATCGCATAGGGGTAGATCAACAGCAGTTTTTCTTCGACTTTTAAATTCAATGTAGGGTGGCTGGCGATCTCTGCCCAGGGTTCATGAACTGCACGTGGAAAATAATCAAACCTGCCGCCGTCTAACATATAAAACAAGCTGGGGTACTTTACCGCTTTGACCACCGGCAAACCGGCTGCTTCCAGAACGCGGGTGGAACCCCAGAGTGAGCCCATGCCGGCGTGCAAGGATTTTAAATCGTCGAGGTTAGATACGGCATCGTATTTAGGTTGGTCTTCACGCCTAATGAGAAAGACTCTATGACCTAGCAAGCCTTTTAACAGGGGGATACGGACGGGCAGCATTCGCTCATCTAAATCTTTTGATGAGCCCGCCCATAGCAAATCCAAAGAGCCGTCTTCCACTCCCGAGGCCCAGCGGCCTTCCGGTATGACTTCGTCTAACTGTTCAATCTGAACGTTAGGATCTACTTTTTCCAAGGCGAGTTTAAGTAGCGAAAAAATAAGTTCTTCTTTTTCCCCTTCAACCTTATTTATCTTTAATGTTTCTGCGGTAGCGAGGGGAGCGAACAGCACTATGGCAGTGATAAGGGATAGCAATCGACCCGACATAGAATGACCTCATGCTGGCACAGAGTTTTATAGGAAGCAGCCAAAAGCCCCGGTAACAAGGGGGGATTTTGGCTGACGAACAAATGTTCGTTTATGGTTTCACTGACTTACCTACCGTTAAGCGAGTAAAAGTCACGCTGGTATAGTCACCAGCCGCTTTGTCTTTTTCCCAGTCGCCGGTACCCGGGCATGCTGCATACCAAGAGCCAGCTTGATCGGCTGAGCTACATTGGTTGTATGCACCGGCTTTAAAGTACATGGCATCGCCCAGGTAGCCATAGGGGTGGTCTTTCGGGTCTACCTTGCCATAGGCATCAACATTGTTGGCAAGATTGATTTCATACTTGACTGTTTCGTGATTGGGCGAGCTGAAGGTGAGGTACATAATGTCTTCGTGCACGTTGATTACATAGCTAAATTCTTCACCTAAGGCTACGCCTTTATTACCCGGATCCTCTGGGTTTTCCCAAGTGTTGCCCCAGATGGGGTAAGCGATATCGATGCGGTTGGGATTGTCTTTGGCAAGATTGCGTTCGTAGTTCCAAAACACCGAACCCTTGGCGTGATTTGGCCACTTTTTGTAATAAATTTTGATGGGTTCATTGCCCCAGCCAAAACCGGTTTTCTTCTTCAGTTCATCAGAGCCCTTGTCAGCATGAATTTGCCCGACAACCACTGAATAGGCTGGGGGTTTGTTGCCATATTTCGCTCTTGTCGCCACATGATCAACATACAGCGTGGCTTCTAGCTTGCCGCCGACCATGGCGAATTTACGCGATAGCGGGTGAGTCTTTATTGCAAAGTTATTGCGTGGGTCGTGTGTACCAATTTTTGTTTTGGTGCCGCGCAACATTTGGCGCAATTCACTGCGAGTATTGGTTGAACCGGAAGTTGTGGTGGCAACATTGGGCGCGACAAAAACCATATGTCCCTTTTCATTCAAATAGAAAAAATCGTTGTGGCTGTATTTTTTTATTTGTTTCACATCGATTTCATCGACCTTGCCATCACTATTGGCATCCATGGGCAAGGTGAGTTTCCATTGGCTGAGGTCAAACTTGGTGGCAGGTACATTTGAGTCGGCAGCAGTTGCTACTACAGGGAGCAGCACCAGTGCTCCCAGCGTGGATGTCAAAGTGGAATTCAGCCATTTCATTTTCATAGATCACCTTTAGTCGTTATTTTTTTGCTCAATCTGCTAAGCAAAAGATAATTTCAACATGCTCTAAGAGTGCTGCACCCAGTTAGATATGGTTGCCAGCTTTGGTGTGGTTTCGCTTGTCGAGAGCATAACCAAACCAAATACGCGCTCTTATGTACACTAGTTGGTTTACGCGTGTTTTCCATTATTTAATGATGAAAACTACGGTAAAAGGGTGGATTAACAGCTCCAGATTTTATGCGGTATATCTGGAGCTTTTTTAAACGAGTCAGATCAAAAAACTATTATTTGGCAAGTTCCGCGACTCTTACGTCTGAGGTGCTGCTGTCGTAAGTAAGTGCGGTGGCGCCGATTGTTGCACCACTGAGATCAGCGCCTACAGCGTAAGATTCGAAGTTATCTTCATACACTATGGTTGTGCCGGCTTTATCAGAGTAGAGCTTCACATCGTCTACATAAAAAGCTTTGCTTGAGGTGATGACAGCTGAGTTGTCAGCAAGCCTGAATGCAACCGCTGAAACCCCGCCAACCGCAGTGCTGGACGCTGGATACGAAAGAGCATTGGCGGTATCGCCATCGATAACAATAGTCAGAGTCGCTTGTGCGGTGCCAGCATAATCCCAGGTGATTGCAATAGTTTGCCAGGCACCGGGTTTGAACGGCGTATTAACGGTAATGCCCGCTTGGTCGCGAATACTGAAGGCTGAGCTTCCAATAAGGAGGTCAAGAATTGCCCGGCCACTGCTAGTGGAGTTGGCGGAGTTAAACAACGTAATGTAAGCGTTTTTTTCAACTCCATTTGAATCTACGAGATCGGCATCTTTCAAGAAAGACAGGGTTAACTTGCCTTGAAGCTGGTCATCGCCCGGGATTACAAATCGCAATTCACCTGTGTCACCGGAATTAGCGTCGTAAATCTTGGCTACTTTTGACAGAGCGGCGGCGGAGCTAGAGCTAACTGCCACCGAGCTAGGTGCTGCAGAGCTAACCGCTACCGAGCTGGGTGCCGCAGAACTGACTGCTACAGAACTAGGTGCTGCAGAGCTAACAGCCACAGAGCTAGGTGCCGCAGAGCTAACTGCCACAGAACTGGGCGAGCCTGGGTTGGCCGGTGCGGGTTGATTTAAGCCGCCACCGCACGCACAAAGTACGCCGCTTAGGCCGAGTACAATAAGGGCTTGAGTCTTTTTCATGTTGCTACCTTTAAGGATTATTGGAATAGGTATTGATGTTTTGATTGATAACATCTCTTATATTGGTATTACCAAATATCAATATAAATTGTCTTTGTTGGTAATAATTTAGGATCCTAAGGGCTTTTTACGCAAGGTACAACTGAAAATTATCTTCCTTCTAGATTATTTGGTAACTAGAAGATAGGTGAAATGTTAACAGATATGCATCATTGGTAGCCTTCTTGGTCATTCCAAAGTTGTTTTTTTGTATTACAGGTTGTTGGGGTGAGACGGGGGTGGAATGGCAAACGGCTCATGCGCCGGTAACCAAGGGATGGCGTGCGCCAGCTTAAAAGGTGGGGGTAAGTCCGCCATTAATCTAGCGGGTGCGTGCGAGTCAGAATTGGCTGATTTTGTGCTAGTATGCGCCCACTTTATCCATCGCTGGGGCCGATGATCATGCATTGTCCGTTTTGTAGTGCGGAAGATACCAAAGTTATCGATTCGCGCCTGGTGGCAGAGGGCGATCAGGTTCGCCGCCGCCGCGAGTGTTTATCCTGCCATGAACGTTTCACCACCTTTGAGGTGGCAGAATTGGTGATGCCGCGCATCATCAAACAAAACGGCACCCGCGAGCCCTTCGATGAAAACAAACTGCGTGCCGGTTTATTGCGTGCGCTGGAAAAGCGCCCGGTAAGCATCGAGGCGATTGAATCGGCCATTAACCATATCAAACACTATTTACAGGCGACCGGCGAGCGCGAAGTGAAAGCCTTGTTGGTCGGCGAAAAAGTGATGGAGCAATTGCAAAAGCTCGATGAAGTCGCCTATGTGCGCTTCGCCTCTGTGTATCGCCGCTTTAAGGATTTGAACGAATTCCGCCAGGAAATCGATCGCCTCGAACAGCAACCCGAAAGCGACTAATTTTTTGATGACCCTATCCGCAATTGATTTTGAATTTATGGCGCAAGCGTTCCGTTTGGCGGAGCGCGGCCTCTACACCACTATGCCCAATCCGCGGGTCGGTTGTGTGTTGGTAAAAGACGGGCGGGTGATTGCGGAAGGCTGGCATATTCGCGCTGGTGAAGCCCATGCTGAAGTCAATGCGTTACTCGCGGCGGGCGACAAGGCGCGCGGCGCAACTGCTTACGTCAGCCTCGAACCCTGCAGTCACACCGGTAAAACCGGCCCTTGTTCGCAAGCGCTAATCGATGCCGGTATCGCGCGGTTGGTCTATGCCATGGAAGATCCAAATCCTCTGGTCTCGGGCAATGGTATCACCATGGTACGCGCCGCTGGCATTCAGGTGGATGGCCCGGTGTTGGAAGATGATGCGCGTGCACTCAACCCCGGTTTTGTTCGGCGCATGGAGCGCAAACTGCCTTATGTGCGCTGCAAAATGGCGATGAGTATCGATGGCCGCACGGCGATGGCATCCGGTGAAAGCAAATGGATCACTGGCCCCAAAGCGCGCGCCGATGTTCAGCGTTTGCGCGCCCGCTCCTGTGCGATTGTTTCCGGTGTCGATTCTATTTTGCAGGATAACGCCTCGCTTACTGTACGCCTCGATGAGTTGGGTTTGCCTAATGCAGAAGAGGCCGCGGCGAAACAACCGCTGCGGGTGATTCTCGATTCGCAGCTGCGCACACCGCGCAACGCCTTGATGT